>CAYZZY010000313.1:0-1524 GCA_964482745.1 uncultured bacterium | reverse complement strand
ATAACCGCCGGGCATATCGCCAAGGCCGATGCCGCCGGCGTCACGACAGAGATTGACCTGTCCCCTCTTGCACCAGAAGCATTTCCCGCATGCGATGCCGCCATAGATTGCGGCCCTGTCGCCCACGGCCCAATCCTCGACGCCTTCGCCGACTTCGACGACCACGCCGGCACACTCATGCCCCATGATGGTGTCGGGAGGGAGCAGGCCGGTTACATAGAGATGCAGGTCAGAACCGCAGATGCCTACATATTTCATCTTTATAACGACTTCGCCGGGGCCGGCCTTCGGATCGGGCACATCCTCAACCACCATGTTGCGTTTGTCTTTCAGAATTGCCGCCTTCATCTCGCCTCCCTTTCTGTCCCCTAATGTATTGACAAAATAATTGCAGGATCACGCACGCCACATTTTCTCGCGAACTTGTTCCAGCAACGCCGGATCTTTCTCTTCAAGGAAGTCCTCTACCTCCCGCCGCTCCGGGAGCGAGGATTGCGCTCCTTTTCTCGTGACCGCCAGCGCGGACACGGCTGACGCGAATCGAGCCAGCGCCGGCAGCTCGGAAAAAAATTGATACCCGGCCGCGAGCGCCCCGACAAAGGCGTCGCCGGCAGCCGTAGTATCTTCCGCCTGCACTTCGAACGCAGACACATGTGTCATGTTATCGGAATCCGAGAGCATGCTCCCCTTCTCTCCCAGCGTGACTATGACCGTCCGCGCTCCGCTCTTCCTGAGACTGACGGCTGCCATTTCCGCGAAATCCGGAGCGTCGGTCTTGACTCCGGTGAGGGCTTCAGCTTCGGTTTCATTCGGCACAAGGACAGCAACCTGCCTCAGAAAAGAAGGCTCGATCTCATGTGGCAGGGCAGGCGCAGGATTAACGATCACCGGCACATCATGGCTTGTGGCGATGTGGACGATCTCTCGGACGGTAGCAAAAGGAATGTCGAATGGGACCACAACGACCGCGGCGCCGGCGATGGCGTCTTCCGCCTCCCGGATGTCGCGGGGGCTGAGTTCATCATTGGCCCCTGAAACGACCACGATCTCGTTCTGGGCGTTAGAATCTACAAAGATCATGGCCGTCCCGCTCGGGAACCCTGCGGCCACTTTCACGTGATCGACCCCAATGCCCTGATCACGCATGCACGCGATCATCTCCTTGCCGAAGGCATCATCCCCGACAGAACCAATGAAATGAACGGGAACGTTCAGGCGTGCGGCTTGAACCGCCTGATTCGCAGCTTTTCCGCCGAATCCTTTGTAGAAACTCTCGCCTATGACGGTCTCACCGGCGCGCGGGAATCGGTGGGTCTTCGAAACGAGATCAACGTTCATGCCGCCGACGGCAACGACCGGTTTTACTTCCATTCCTCATCTCCAAACATGAAAAAGCGACGGGCAAACGGCAGGATGATTATATAGAAAGAATCGTCGTGAAGTAAAGAACTCGGGCTAGCGTCATGTCACACGTGAGTTAGCAGGTACAGGAATTCCGGGGACATGGATTTCTCGGTTCGTATT
>CAYZZY010000312.1:0-1587 GCA_964482745.1 uncultured bacterium | reverse complement strand
CGTAGAATAGGGACTGTACCCAGAGCCAATGTTTGGTTGCGGCTATGCCGGGCTGCGTCCTCTGCGGCTAATGATCTTTTTTTGCTGCAGTTACGCCGATGTCGCGCTATGGAGGGCGCGGGCGAACTACTCATTCGAAAGAAGCGATGCGCGGTGTCGCCCAATGACGGTCAGTATTTTGCGGGCCGAGCGGCCGTCCCCGTATGGGTTGGCTGTGTTTTTCAGCCGCGCCCGGATCGATGTATCGCTCAGGAGTTTCTGGGTGGTCTTTACGATGTCATCGAACTTTGTGCCGGCAATCTTTACAAAACCGGCCTTTACGCCTTCGGGACGTTCGGTGACGTTGCGCACGAGCACCACCGGTTTCTTGAGCGAGGGCGCTTCTTCCTGGATGCCGCCGGAATCGGTGAGGATGAGGTGGGCCCGCCGGAGCAGTTCCACGAACACGACGTAGTCCATCGGCGGGAGAAGATGAATCCTGTCATGCCCGCCGAGAAGCTTTCTTACGGGTTGCGCGACGTTTGGATTGAGATGCACGGGGTAGATAATCTCGACGTCCTCATTTAATTCGGCGATCTTTTTGATCGCTCTGCAGATGTTTCTCAATCCCTCGCCGAAGCTTTCCCTTCGATGGGCGGTAACGACGATCGTTTTCCTGTTTCGGCTGATGTGCGGCAGACCCGGGAAGTCCTTCCTCTTGCGGTTCTCTTGCATGATATGCTTTAGCGCGTCCACGACGGTGTTGCCGACAACAAAGATCCGCTGCGGGTCGGCGCCCTCTCTTTTCAGGTTCAGGCGATTCCGGTCTGTGGCCGCGAAGTGGAAATCGGCGAGCGAATCGGTCAGTTTGCGGTTGATCTCTTCGGGAAACGGGTCGTGCTTTTTTCCCGTTCTAAGCCCTGCCTCGACGTGCGCCACCGGAATTTTCTCATAAAAAGCGGCGAGGCTTGCGGCGAAGGTGGTTGTCGTGTCGCCCTGTACCATTACAAGATGGGGGCGGGTCCGGCTTATGACATCCCGCATCTTTGTAAGGATCCTGGCGGTGAGCGAATGAAGGCTCTGGCGCCGGGTCATGACGGCGAGGTCGATATCCGGCTTAATTTTGAACACATCGAGCATCTGGTCGAGCATCTCGCGGTGTTGTGCCGTCACGCAGACAATCGGTTTTGCCCAGGGTCGTCTCTTCGCCTCCTGCACTACAGGCGCAAGCTTTATGACTTCGGGCCTTGTCCCGAATACGATGAGGATACGAAGCTTTTCATTGGAGCCGGGCATCTGCGCCTCCGTCGGAAATATGCTGGTTTCAGGGGAGAAGGATCTTTCATGCTTCTTCTTCCATGCTGTCTTGTAGGTTTCTCCATTATAGGGTAAGCAAACGTTTATTTCAATTTTTATGGAGCATGGCCCCCTTTTTATGTGATGAATGTCGCGAATCCAGCCAGATCAAAGCCCTCTGAGCATCATCACAAGAGATGATGTATCACGCCACTCTCGGAAAAGACAGCAAGGGATTAGTAAAGAGTCCCTGTTCTCGATATGTGAATTCGAATCGCCTGCCTATTCTGCTGTTTCCACCAGGGAATCGAT
>CAYZZY010000311.1:0-1637 GCA_964482745.1 uncultured bacterium | reverse complement strand
CTATCTTGACTTTTACACCGCGGGTCTGGATGCAGGTTGGCACGATCTTGTCGTAATCCGTCTCGTGCACGAGCGCCTCAAAGAGCGTGACGCCGCTCGGACGAATCTCCGGTATTTCGGTATCAGCGATGACGCAGAAGCCCATATTGATAGCGCCCGCGCCGACGGCATAACGCTTGTCGGTCACCTCGCCAAACACCAGGCCGAACGCGAATACGCGGTCACGCTGGTACTCGAGACACTTGACGAACTCGCCCTTTTTGTTCCCGCCGAAGGTGAGCGCGCCGCGCATGGCCCAGTTCAGGGCGTAAATGCCGGACGCCAAATCGGGTCCGAGCGGAACAACATACGTATCCCAGCCAAGCTCGACCTTCTCTTCCTCGAGCTGCTGTCGCATTGTTTTGCCCTCGGTGTCGTCGCAGAGGAAAGTGAGGATGTTGCGCTGCTGCAATTCCCTGACAACATTCACGGCGATTTCATTCGAGGGAGCCGCACCCAGGATAGCCGCGAAACCGGGCATCCTGCCGTCCACAAGCTGGATTCCGAGCGAGCGAAGGATCGTATCCGAGATGAATCCCTGGTCTCCTTCGGCCGGGAGTTCCCCGCGAAAATACCTGAGAGCGGTGATGACTTCGGTCGAAAACAGCGTTGCGATCCCTGCGTCAAGCGTCGCCCCGAGATAGGGCAGCCACACTTTTTCGCTCGGGACTTCCGGTAACAGCTCCCGGGTACGGGTCATAATTTTGTTCGCATCGCCGAGGGTCTTTGCCTCCATTCCCAAAAGAGAATATGCCATCGGCATGTAAAAGGCGGTTTCGGGAAATTCAAGCTTTGCGTCCTCGCTCTTTTCCTCGATTGCCTGCTTGAGAGCGGCCTCCGCCTCTTCAACCCACAAGTGTGCTCCCCGAATGGCCGCCGAAGCTACGATTTTTGACATTTCCTTACCTCCGTTATTATTACCACGTCGCGTTTGAGCGAATAGTTCCTCTGCAGTTTAGATATCCACCACATTTATCGCATCAAAGGGGCATTCGACGAAGCAGTTGCCACACTTAATACACTTTCCAAGGTCTATCACATGGGGGGTCTTCTTGGCCCCCGTTATCGCCTCTGTCGGACACACCTTTATGCACAGACCGCACGCCTTGCACAGATCGGCGTCGATCTCATACTGAATGCGTCCGGTGTGCCATTCGAGCGCGCCGGTCGGGCACCCGGCGACGCACGCCGGCAGCAGCCCTTCCTTGACGCGTTCGACACACTGATCGCATTTGAGCACGACCTTGCCCTCGCGACTCATCTCAAGGGCGCCGACCGGGCAAGCCTCAATGCACTTGCCCGTGCCCTGGCATTTGCTCTCATCGAGCAACGTTGGCGCTCCTTCATCATCTTTATAGAGGGCGCCCGACGGACAAGCCGCCACACAGGGTGGATTCTCACAGTGACTGCATACTACCGGAACGACTACCTTTTTGGCCTTTCTGAGGCCGATCCGCGCCTCGGGCAGCGGATCCTCGTGTATTGCTTCCAGTATATTTTTCGATTCTGAGTGGGCCAAAGCGCACTGCAGCTCGCACGTCTTGCAGGCCGTGCAGAGCTTTGGCCTTACTACTGTACTTCCTGCCATGGATTCACTC
>CAYZZY010000310.1:0-1670 GCA_964482745.1 uncultured bacterium | reverse complement strand
GAGGATAGTCCTCCATTCCTTATATCATACATATTGGGGTTACATCAGTCAAGTAAATACCCCCTCAATTTTATTCATACAGACTCTTCAGATGTGCTATGGAAAAGGTTAAGAATAAGGCATTAATAGAAGACAATTTGCAGAGAAGATTTCGACAGAATTTCAAGAAATTGATAGTTGGTAGTAGAGAAATGTGGACAAAAAACCGGGGATGGCAGACCTTTCCGGCCTCCACCCCCGGCTTCGTATCTTCTTCCTGTTCAGACGTCGTTGACGACATCGATCGGCGGCTTGCCTTCTGCGACACGATTGAAGTTCGCGAATGATTCGGAAAGAAACCTCATCGAGACCTCGCGCGTAACGCCCGCGTTGTGGGGAGTCAAGACGATATTGTCCGCCGTGAGGAGCGGGTTGTCCGGTTTCGGAGGCTCTTGCTTGAAGGCGTCAATTGCAGCGCCGGAGATTATGCCCCTGTTGAGCGCCTCCGCCAGCGCTGGCTCGTCGACCACCTCGCCGCGGGAAGAATTGATGAAGAGCGCCGTCGACGGCATCATCTCAAACTGCTTGGCGCTCATCATGTCCCGGGTAAGGTCGGTGAGCGGGACATGCATCGTCACGATATCGGATTGCTTGAGCAGATCCTCAAAGGATGCCCTGGTGACGTTCAGTTCCTTTTCCAGTTCCGGTGGGAAATCCAGGATGTCGTTATAAAGGACGTTCACCTCAAAGCCCTTGAGCCGTTGGGCGAGCGCCTTCCCGATTCTGCCGAGGCCTACGATGCCGACGGTCTTTTTCCACAGCTCGAAGCAGCCGGCGAAGAGCAACTCCGTCATCTTCCATTCCCCCTGCTTCATCGATCTGTCAGCCTCGGTGAATCTCTTCAGCATGGCGATCATCACCATGACCGCGTGCTCGGCGACGGCGACAGCGTTTGCGCCGGGAATGTTCGCCACGGGGATTCCGGCTTCCTTTGCCACCGCAAGATCGACATTGTCAAAGCCGGCTCCCAGGCGTTGGATCAGCTTGAGCTTTTTTGCGGGTTCGATCAGCTCTTTCCCGATCCATTCGAGACCGACAAGATAAAAATCCGCGTCGGCCGCGTGCTCCAATGCCCTATTCACATATCCGTCTCCATCGATCTCGGAGGAAACGAGTTCGTACGTCCACCCTTCGGGCAGATTCGCCTCAATGAGAAACTGTGCGGCTGGATTGATAAAGCAGAGCATCTTCATTGTTAGTCTCCTTTAAGGTATCCTCTCCTTATTCATTAAGGGCATTCCGGGGAACATAATACCGGTTTTCCGTGAAAGCTGCAAGAACTGCAAGAAAAACCTTCAAACCACGGAGCACACGGAGAGCACCATTGCTGGAACCTATGCGAATAAATTCGCACAGGTAGCTGCACAATGCAAGGCAGCCTGACTTTATGCTCATTTTGTAGGTGCGAATTCATTCGCACAATCAGATTAACGAATCCTGAGCCAGCCATATCGCGTCCCACAGGGGATACTTGCCGATTTCAGAAACCAATTTCTTTCGCAATGGATTTGCGATTATGTAACGGGCAATCTCTCTAATATCTTCATCCTTGCGGACAGCATGATCGTAATATGCTCTCTGCCACACCGCCCCTTTCTTTCGCGGTGTTTCGTTAATGCGTTTGGCCGAAC
>CAYZZY010000309.1:0-1703 GCA_964482745.1 uncultured bacterium | reverse complement strand
CTCGATTACGAATTCGGACAGGACGGAAGCGAGGATCTTCCGGCGCCACCCCTGTAAACGTCTAACGGCACTACATCCGTTCCGGCGCTTCAATCCCCAGAAGCCCGAGGGCGTTGCTGACCACCTGCCTGATCGCCTCAACGAGCGCCAATCTCGCGAGACTCAATTGCTCGTCCTCAGTGACAACCCGATGCTTGTTGTAGTATGCGTGGAAGAGGCCCACCATTTCGAGTATGAAATTCGGGATTCGATGTACCTCGCGTTTCTCTGCGGTCGCTTCAACGCAGGCGGGAAATCTCCCGAGCAGTTTCATGAGCGCCACTTCTTCCGGTTCCCCGAGCAGGGACAGGTCGGCTTCGCCGAGCCGGTCGGGGTCGATGCCCTCTGAATGTGCATGCTTCATGATGCTGCTGATACGCGCGTGAGCGTACTGGATATAATAAACGGGATTCTCGTTTGATTCCTTTTTCGCGAGGTCGAGGTCGAACACGAGATGGCTGTCGGAAGTGCGCATAACGAAGAAGAAGCGCGTCACGGCGAGTCCCACCTCTTGAACCAAGTCTCGAAGGCGGACGAACTGGCCCTCGCGCGTTGACATTTTGATCTCGCGTCCGTCGCGCACGAAACTGACCATCTGATGCACCAGGCATTCAAGGAAGTCTTCGGGATATCCGAGTCCCTTGATGACGGCCATCATTCGAGGCACATAGCCGTGGTGGTCGGCTCCCCATATGTTGATTGCGCGCTCGAAGCCGCGCTCGTATTTGTCGATATGATACGCGATGTCACCCGCAAAATAGGTTTTCTCGCCGTTGCTTCTTACGACTACACGATCCTTTTCGTCACCGAGTTTCGTGCTGCGGAACCATACGGCGCCTTCCTCCTCATAGATGTATCCGTGGTCCCGCAGGAGTTTGATGGCCTGCTCGACCTTGCCTTCTGCGTACAATGCCGACTCGCGTGACCAAACGTCGAATCGAACCCCGTAGTCTCTCAAATCCCTGTCGATCGACCCGATCATCTCTTTCACCGCGAACCGCCTGAAATAATCCATGGTCTCTTCATCATCAGCGCCAGCGTATTTATCGCCCTCCTGGTCGCGGATGAGCATCGCCACGTCTTTTATATAATCGCCTTTATAGCTCTCGTCAGGGAAGGCATATGAGTCGTCAAAGAGCTGCTGGTAACGCGCGTGAACCGATCCGGTCAGCATATTCATCTGATTCCCGGCATCGTTGTAATAGTATTCCCGCGTTACGTCATACCCGCAGAAGGCAAGCGAGTTTGAAAGGACGTCTCCGATGGTCGCCTGTCTGCCGTGCCCGATGGTGAGCGGGCCGGTGGGATTGCTGCTCACGAATTCGACGTTTATTTTGCGGCCCTGTCCGCGGTTCGATCCGCCGTACCGCCCACCCTCGGACAGCACCTTTTTTATGACGGCGGAAACAGTCTCCTCTTTCAGATATACATTGATAAATCCCGGCGGCTGGGGGACAACCTTATCAAAGAGCGGATCGGCCTGGTCGAGATGCTCGACGATTATCTCCGCAATTTTCATCGGAGGCATTCTCAGTTCCTTGGCGAGCGTGAGCGAGAGAGTTGTCGCAATATCGCCATGATCGGGATTCCTCGGGGCCTCGAGGTAAATTTCCGGAACGGATTCCAATTTCAGGCTTCCATCGCCTATGGCCTTCTCTATTGCG
>CAYZZY010000308.1:0-1726 GCA_964482745.1 uncultured bacterium | reverse complement strand
CAGAATCGAGCGTGCCAAACAATGCATGGCCAAACATAATCTGGACGCTATGCTTCTTTTCTCACCGACCGACTGGTGGTACTACGCCGGTTTCAACGACGCAGCGCAGATGCACAACGATGTCTGGCGGAGTTGCATGATTCTGCCACGGAACGGCGACCCGGTTGCCGTGGTGCACGCGGCCTTCCAGTGGTGCATCGCCACGATGTCCTACGTCGAAGACGTCCGCGTCTGGAGTCCGGCGGACCACTTTATGGTCGCGATGTACCCGAACTCGTTCCATGAACTTTTCTTCGACACGATCAAGGATCTGGGCCTGAATGACAAGACGCTCGGAATCGAGACCGGCCCCGACATCAATACCTATCTCGGCTTCGATGAATACGACATGATCAGGGAAAAACTCGCAGACGCCAAAATCGTGAGCGCCGACAAAGCCATATGGGATCAGCGCATGATAAAGACTCCGTTCGAGCAGGAGATTATTCGCGAAGGATCGAAGCGCGCATGTGAGTGTGTGCGTGCCGCCTACGAGATCATCCGACCCGGAGTGAACGAACGCGACGTGCATCGCACCTTCTGGAAGAAGGCGGCAGAGCTGGACATGATCGAGGCGCCGTACCACGGCACGTGGCTCTGCTTCACGAGCAACAGGGACGAGGTCATGGGGGTCGATCGCTGGATCACCGGCGCCGTGGATCGCATCATTCAGGAGGGCGACCAGGGATTATGCGACTGCGGGCCGACGTACAAGGGATATCAGCTTGATTTCCAGAGGACATTCTATGTCGGCGATCCTCCCGAGAAGATGGTTCGGTATCATGACATAGCCACCGAGGCGCATCTTGAAACCATAGCGACAATGAAGCCGGGCGTCCGCATGTGCGACCTTTTCGAGACTTCTCTCAAGGCCCTGAAGAAGAGGGATTATGACATGCCCCATATTATCTCGTTCATCGGGCACCAGGAAGGATTAACCAATCACGAGCCGCCGTGGGTGACCGCAAAAGAGGAAACGCCGCTGCAGCCCGGGATGGTCGTCGCCATCGAGATAGGAGCGTTCGATCCCGACCGCGAATATTTTGGGGGTATGCCGGAGGATATCATTCTTATTACCGAGGACGGCTATGAAAACCTGACCAGCCATCTGCCGCACGAGTTGTGGGTGGCGAAGTAATAAGCAGGCCTAACGTCCACTCTGGACGCCATTGACCTAATCATGTGCGCGCCTGCTCTCTACTCGGCGCCTTAGCGGTTAGGATCCTTTTCTTCTCTCAGCTCGGGAAAAAGCACAAAGTCAGCACGATCAACCCCAACCAGAAAGCGATCTCTATCGTCTCGGTGATGGGCTGGATTTTTCGTATGGCGCCGTATATATGGACCAATGTCAGAATGGATAGCGCCGAAACTGCCAGCTCAAAGAAGAACGGCTGCAATTCGGGAGATCGTGCGACCTTGATTCCGAACACCGCGATGACGCAGGCAACCCCTCCCAGACAGCGCCCGAAATAGATGGTTAGATGTTCATGGTCTGGCATTTGCCACTTCAAAATCCGACCGAATGTCATCGGGGCGATCAACATCGGAAGCCCGAAGCCAAACAGGATTCCTATACCGAGAACATAGAGGTAAGCCGAACTGTATTCACTCCATATGCCAACCATAGATTTTTCCTCCTTGTTTATACGAACTAAAAACCACGGATTGACTCAGATTATCACGGATT
>CAYZZY010000307.1:0-1740 GCA_964482745.1 uncultured bacterium | reverse complement strand
GTATATATCACAGGGCATTCGATTGCCAAGGCAGCGGCGGCCTGGTTGTTCTCGTTCTTCCTTGGATCGAGACTCTGCGTTTTTCCGTGCTCTCGGCGCTCTCTGTGTGGCAAAACCAGTTTATTGGTTGCAGCTACGCCGTGTTGTGATATCATATTGGGTGCATCCATTGACAAAACCCGGGTGAATTGCGTACAAAGTCCTGAAGGAAGTCTCTCCAGCCTATGACGGATACCGTTACACAGACGAAGCCGGCCGCGATGCGTCTTCTCGCAAAAGATCTGGCGCTGGGTCTCAAAAACCTGTTTATGCCGGCGTTCTGCAGGAAATGCGGGACACGAATCCTGACGGAGCAGAATCTCTATTTCTGCGACCGATGCTGGGCAACGATCGAACTCGTGCGGGAGCCCAAATGTCCGCGCTGCGGCAAGCCCCATCCACGACGGGTCGGCTTCGAGCCCGCCGAGAGTTTCGTGTGTTCCGAATGCTTCGGCCAAAAACTCTGGACCGAAAACACTCATGCGGCGGGCCTCCATACCGGCGTGCTTCGCGACGCGATCCACCTGCTCAAATACAGGCGAAAGCGCCTTCTCGCCCGCCCGCTTGCCGACCTGCTGATGGACCATGTTCTCCCCGGGATCGACATCGAATCGTACGACGCCATCGTTCCCGTTCCGCTGCATAGAAACAGGTTGAGGGAACGAGGCTACAACCAGTCGGCCCTGATCGCGAATTTCATCTGTCGCCGGCCGGCGGCGCTGAATGCATCCGGCATCCTCAAACGATCGAAGGATACACCCGGCTTCAGCATGCTCGGCGCCAGGGAAAGACACGAACAGATAAGGAAGGCTTTCCAGATCATACCGGGGGCGGATGTAAAAAAGAAAAAGATTCTTATTGTCGACGATGTCGTCACAACAGGCGCGACCACCAATGAATGTGCGCGCGTTCTGCGAAGGGCGGGCGCCAGGAGAATCGACGTGATCGCGGTTGCGGTGGCGAGGAGGTTGTAGCGGCTATGCAGGATGCAAGTAAAACAACCGGTCGGGAACGATCAAACATGCTGGCTCTCGCCCGACAGTTCTTTCCGATCCCATTCCTTGCTGCAACGGTGGCGTATTGTCTTTTTCTTTTCTCCCTTTCGTCCATGTCTTCCTTTCCGGTACAGATGTCATTCGGCCTGCCCGACAAGGCAGTCCATTTCTGTTTATACGGAGGCCTCAGCGCCGCCGTGGGAGTAGGCCTGCACCGAGCCCGACGCAGATATTCATCAATAATTCTTCTTGTTGTTCCCGTCGGCTTTTCAGGCGCCTACGGGCTGAGCGACGAAATTCACCAGTTGTTCGTGAATGCAAGGACGTTTGAAACCGGCGATATCGTTGCCGATACCGCCGGCGCCGCGGTTGCGGCATTGCTTCTTCTGGCTGTGTTTCGCAGAAGGAATGAGGGACCGAAAGCATGAATAAAAAGGAGGCTGAAAATGAAAGATCCGGTGATGGCTGCCTTCCCACGAACGAAAACAGTGCTTTTGGCCGACGCACTCTATGCATGTGCGCCCTTCTTCGAAATCTGTGAAGAAAACGCCTGGAAGTTCATTGTTACCTTCAAACGCGGCTCCATTCCCACTCTCTTCGACGAAGCAATGACGCTGCTGTCCCTCGAAACGGATAACCTAAAGAAATGCGATGCGCACGGAGTCTGCCAGACATGGAGATGGCTGAATAATCTCGAGTATGTGGC
>CAYZZY010000306.1:0-1786 GCA_964482745.1 uncultured bacterium | reverse complement strand
TTTCGACCACCGACTTCAAGCGTCCTGTAGGTTCGAATTTATTCGTATTTGAAAGTCTCATAATCGCAACTATCCTTGCCGCTCAACAAGCGGTGTTCTCTTCCTGATTCTATGCCTGCGGACTCTCAGAGATACATTATAAAGTATCCCTTCGATTGCGATTCCTTGGTTCGGTAACACGAAAATACATGACCCCCAAAGCCGACAGCGTGCAAAGGATCGAAAGCATGAAGACGGACTGATACGAAACATAATCAGCCAGCACGCCCGCAAGCAGGGGGCCGACGATGGTGGCCATTTCACCTATCGAGTTGACGACACCCAGGCGCATGGGCAGCTCTGCGGTATCGCCGAACTCGAGGACCATATTCGACATTGCCATATTAAAGCCGCCGACGCCGGCGCCGAGCGCCAGGAACACAACGACTGCCAGGGTATATGAGGCCGAGACGACAACCAACGCAATCATGGCAATCGTCCAGATGATGACAGAAATGATAAAGACTTTCCTGAACCCGCTCCTGTCGGCGATTCGCCCCATATAAAGGTTGATGGATGTCTGGGCAAGGAAGTAGCAGAAAGTGAGTTGGCCCAATTGATGGCCGGATATCGGCATTTTGTTGCCGGCATAGAGTATCAGGAACGGGTTCGACATGAGGGCGAGTGAACCCACCGCGCGACATATGCAATAATTGGCAAAATTCTTGTCTTCCCGCATCTGTGCCGGAATCGCGCGAAGACGCTTGAGCAGCGGAATTTTTTTCAGGACAATCGGAGTTGCAGGCTCGCGGGACAGTCCGAAAAAAAGAAGTCCGATGAAAGTAAGGACAAATGCAAGCAGATAGGTGGAAGCGTAACCGTGCGGGAATTCCAGGTTCTCGATAAGCGATCCCGCGACAAGCGCGACAAGCGCAGCAGTAACCCCACCGACGAATTCTCGAAACCCTATGAAGCGACCGCGCCTTTCGACGGGGATGACCTTGGCCATGACGGTGTTGTACACGACGTTCTGCATGCCGAGAAACATGTTGAAAAGAGAAAAGAAAATAAAGAACGAGATCAGATTGACACGAGCGGGGAAGAAGAAGCCTGCCAACGCAATAAACAGCACCTGCCCACGCATCAACGTCCCGATGAGGACCGCCTTCTTCTTGAGAAGCGGTTGATCCTCCACATAGGACGCGATAAGCGTCGGCGTTATGAATCGGGATGCGCCTCCGATGGAGAGCAGGAGCCCGACAATCAGGTTCGAGCCGCCGAGTTTGAAAATATAATCGGGCACAAAGGTGGGCGCCATGATGAGGCGCCAGCCGGTTGTGCCGAACAAACCATAGAGCAGGTTAACGGCAAAATTCCAGCGAAAATTGCTCTGGACATATTTATCGAATGCGGCCTGCCTGACTGAGGTCTCCGAATGTTCCTGCTCCACGGCAATGCGTTTCCAATCTTAAAATGATTGAGCCGGACAAAGCTCAGCTCAAACAGGGTATTTGGCAAGTTTTTCGCAGAAAAAAGCGGATATGCGGCCTCCATGGCACATTCCGGCGACCGAATCCACAATGAATAGTATCTCATAGGATGCTCAAAGCGCAAGTGCTGCGGTGGCGATGCCGAATGATCACTGAACAGCCTGTGTCCATGACAGTCCCCGAAGCCGGTCTGTTGATTGGCCGGCGGCCGAGGGAATATAATAATGCCTGGCCGCACCGTCCGGTGGAATAATGCTCCTCGAGCGGGTGGGGGAGACGGCAAAGAGCGCGGCAGGGCAAGAAAGGCCTATAGGGAT
>CAYZZY010000305.1:0-1817 GCA_964482745.1 uncultured bacterium | reverse complement strand
TCTTCCATCGCCCTCGCGCAACCCGTGACCGCAATTTCTCCACTTTGAGGACAGATGGTTCGTTTTACCACTCCCGGCGGCATCCTGAACCAATCGTTGGAGATGTACTGAGGTATCGAGTTCATAAGGTCGGCCCATATGGGCAGAGCGGCCGACGATCCTGTTGCTCCGATGGAATATTCATCGTCAAAACCCACCCATACGAGCGCCAGAATATCCGGTGTGTAGCCGATGAACCAGGCGTCTCTACAGTCGTTGGTCGTACCTGTCTTTCCGGCGACCGGAAAGGATATTCCCCTCGCCTTGAGGGAGCGGGCTGTTCCATCGGTTACGACACTGCGCAGCATAGAGGTCATGATAAAGGCCTGTGCAGGAGAAATCACACGCTCGATAGTCATATGCCTTCGTTCCAGAAATTCATTGTCTTCGTCGACGACTTCTTTTAAGGATAAGAGGTATGGCAGCGCGCCGTCGGCAGCAAATACGCAATAGGCGCGGGCCAATTCCATTGGCACTACCTCAAAAGCCCCTAATGCAAGAGACGGATAAGGTCTGATGGGCGTGGAGAATTGAAAACCGGCAGCCGTATCGGCAACGCGATCAAGGCCGACCTGCATGGCCAGGTCAATCGCGGCGAGGTTTACGGATCTTGCCAGGGCATCTCTCATGCTTAATTGAGGTTCCGGTACGGGTTCGAAGTTGTCCGGTTCCCATAACTCTCCATTGATATCGAATGACACAGATTTATTGGACAGTTTTGAAGCCGGCGTCAAAGTCTCCAGGCCGCTGAGAAAGACAAATGGCTTAAATGCGCTGCCAGGTTGGCGACGTGCCTGCGTGATGCGATTGAATTGTGTCGCGTCGTAGTCACGCCCGCCGGCCATTGCGAGGATGTATCCTGTTTTCGGCTGGATGACTATCACGGCGCCCTGCAATTTTTTGCCGGGTTCCGGGCGGTTCAGATTGGGATTCGATTTTTCCAGGCGGGCCAAACCTTCCTCGAGCGCCTTCTCTGCCGCCATCTGGACTTGTGTATCCAACGCTGTGTATATGGAGAGTCCAAGACTGCTCAGGGCCTCGGGAGAATAGAGTGCAGCAAGTTGTTCCGAAAGGTAGTCGACAAAATAAGGAGCCTTTCTGCCTAATACAGTGAATCCAACAGTGGATATGGGCGACGCCAATGCGCTGTGCAGTTCGTCTTCCGAAATCCACTCGTTCTCACGCATGACACGCAACACCTTGTCCCTTTGTTCCCGGCAGCGGTCTTTGTCAATATACGGGGAATAATGGTTGGGCGCCTTGATGAGGCCGGCTATGCATGCAGCCTCATTCAGGGAAAGCTCGCTTACGGTTTTCCCAAAATAGAAATGAGATGCCTCACCTATACCATTGATGGAAACCGATCCCCGCTGACCGAGATAGATCTCATTGAGATAGATTTCCAGGATCTCATCCTTCTCGTACTTCATTTCAATAATAAGGGACATGAGGAGTTCTTCCAGTTTCCGGGACAAGGTTCTTTTCGGGGTGAGGAAATAGCACTTGGCCAACTGTTGCGTAATAGTGGACCCGCCCTGGCGAACGGACCCGTGCCGGATGTTAGCCAGAAGGGCTCGAAGGATTCCTCTGGGATCTGCTCCATGATGACGGTAAAAGCGTTTGTCCTCTGCGCCCAATATGGCATGTATGAGATGTGGAGGAACCTGGTCGATAGAGATCAGGCGCCGCCTTTCTCGTTCGGGTCCAAAAAGCAGCGCGATCTCCTCGGGCTCCAATTCCAGAAGCGGCATCGGATTGCCGTTATCCAGACGCACGAT
>CAYZZY010000304.1:0-1824 GCA_964482745.1 uncultured bacterium | reverse complement strand
GGGCGCGCTCATCCCGACGCTCGCCGTCGGCCATCATGTGTTCAAGCGGGCAGCGGCAAAGCCGGACGCAAAGACGCTCCTTATCGGCGCGGGCCCGGTCGGCCTTGGGGTGCTGGCAGCGCTGAAGGTGGCAGGCGTCCGCGATGTTGTCGTCTCTGACATGAATCCGGTCAGCAAGAAGGTCGCGCTTTCGCTCGGGGCTTCAGCGGTCATCGATCCGACTGCCGAAGATCCCGGGACGCGGTTTGAATCGCTCTTTTCCTCACCGCCGGACCTCGTTTTCGAATGCGTCGGAAAGCCGGGCACGATCCTGCAGTCGATGGAACTTGTGGATAGAGGCGGGACGGTCGTCATGGTAGGCAACTGCTTCGAAGAGATTACGCTGCACCCCATCACGTGGATTCTCAAGGAGATCAACATCAAGGCGTCACAGGGCACTTCGAGCGAGGATTTTGAGACAACGATCGGATGGGTCGCCGACCGCAAGGTGGATCCTTCGGTTTTCATCACCCGAACAATCGGTCTGGACGATCTGCCGGACGTAATGAAGGGGTTGACCCGGCAGAAGGATGACATTAAAATAGTGGTGAAGATTTAGCCCTTCGTGAGGGCGGAACGGTTTTTAAACGGGAGACATCTTATGGAAAACCACAGCGTCAGCATTCCAATAAAGGCATGGTTCGGCGACGAGATGCTCGAACTGAAATTTCCGGAGAACTGGGAGGTCCATGAGTGCCGGATGGAAGGGCACGGGGCAAAAGCGATCGGGCCGGACGAAATGAGGGAGAGCATCGAGAATCCGATCGGGACGCCGCCGCTCTCCGAACTTGCGAAGGGAAAAGAACGGGTCGTCATACTCTTTGACGACTTCACCCGCCCGACAAAAGTCGCGGACATGATTCCGCCGGTTCTCGATTCGCTGTTCGCGGGCGGCATCAAGCCCGACCAGATCCGGTTTATCTCCGCGCTTGGGACGCACCGCCCCATGACGCGTTACGAACTGGCGGAGAAGCTCGGCGAAGACATCGTACTTAATTATCCGGTGTACAACCACAATCCGTACGAACACCTGGTCGATATGGGAAAATCCGATAAGGGAACGCCGATCCTTGTGAACCGCGAGTACGCCTCGTGCGATTTGAGGATAGGCATCGGCTGCATCATCCCGCACGTCGATGCAGGCTTCAGCGGCGGTTTGAAAATCGTTCTGCCAGGCGTCATGGGCATGGAAACGATCAATTACAATCATATGAAGGCGACGCCGCGCAATCCCGACGGCTCGATCTCGGAGTTCACATTTGGAAAGGTGTACGGCAACGCGCTTCGAGAGGATGGACATGCGATCGTGAAGAAGATCGGATTCGACTTCAAGGTCGACGCTATCGTCAACGAGAGGCGCGAGACAGTGAAGATTTATGCCGGCGACGGGTTCGACTCATTCTATGAGGGCGTAAAATTCGGTAAGAAATTTTATGCAACCAACCCTGCCCTTGGAGTCGACATCACCGTTTCCAACACGTTTCCTATCGAAGATGAGGCCGGAAAGGGATTGTGGCCCTGCTACCTCTCGACGAGGCAGGACGGCGACGTCGTGATGGTCTGCTATACGCAGGACGGCCAGATTCATCACTATGGAAACGCGCGTTTCGGAAGCGATTACGGCGGAGCGCAGTTTGCGATGGCGCGCAAGCTGCCGGAGTCGGCCTATAACCGGACCCTGATACTCAATCCCTACCACGCGAAGATTGACACCGAGTACTTCGGCCCGCCGGATCGCTGCCATGTATTCACGACATGGGAGAATGTCGTTTCAGAACTCAAGAA
>CAYZZY010000303.1:0-1883 GCA_964482745.1 uncultured bacterium | reverse complement strand
AGTACGATGATTGCGATGGTTGTTATGGATAGCATGGCAATTCTCCTTTATTTTTTAAGGAATAAACGTCAGTTATTCTATTCTTTTCACTCGGACCCTTGACCCCTCGACCCCTCGAACCCTTCATGATTTCAGTCGTTCGACATTCAGCACCAGGTTTTCAACAGCCACCACGCGAACCTGCGCACCTTCTTCAATAGGCTCTTTGGCCCGCGCATACCATAGCTCCCCGTGAATCAGGACTTTTCCATCCGGGTCAATCCGTTTTTTAACGATGCCGGTTTCCTTAACCAACCCGGCTCCCCCGGTTCGCGGACGCGATATCTGGGCTTTGAAAGCCAGACCGGCCAAGGTAACAAAGAAAGCAGACACGATCAGCAGGGTTGGAATCAATACCTGCCATGACAGCTGTGACTGGGGACCGTTCCCTTTAAACAACATGAGGGAGCCTAAAAGCAGAGATACCACACCGGCAATACTCAAAAGCCCGTAGCTGATGACCTTTATTTCCATAATAAAGAAAATAATGGAAAGCAGAATCAACAATATGCCGGCAGTATTCACCGGGAGTGTCTGAAAGGAAAAAAAGGCCAGAATCAGAGCGATGCCCCCAACCACACCAGGGAAAATCGCTCCCGGATGCGACAGTTCAAAATAGAGCCCGGCTAGTCCGATCATCATGAGAATATAGGCAATGTTTGGATCACTGATGGTTTTTAAAATTTTTGTGCGAATACTCTCTTTCAGTCGGGTTCTCATGGCATCCGATAGCTGCAATTCTCCCTTGCCCTCAATTCTTTGTCCGTCAATCTGTCGAACAAGATCGTCCATGTCTGCTGCGACGATATCGATGATATTCTTTTCAAGGGCCTCTTTTTCGGTTACCGACACACTCTCGCGAACAGCCTTCTCTGCCCATTCCGCGTTTCGACCTCTTTTTTCCGCGATGCTTTTCACATAGGCCACCATGTCGTTTGTAATCTTTTCCGACATGACGCCTCCGATCTCCTTGCCGCCGGTTGCGACCGGGTGCGCCGCACCGATATTGGTGCCGGGAGCCATGGCCGCTATATCAGCCGCCATGGTTATCATGACGCCCGCCGAAGCCGCCCTGGCACCGCTTGGCGATACAAATACAACCACAGGTGTTTTTGCAGCATATATGGACATGACAATTTTGCGCATCGCTTCTGCCAGACCACCGGGTGTGTCGAGCTCGATGACCACACAGGCGGCGTTTTGGTCATCCGCACGGGCGATACCGCTCGATATAAAATCAGCAATACCGGGCCCGATCGCGTCGGAAACCGGGATAATAATGATCTCGCCGGTGCCGCCGAAGGAAATGCCGGCGGACAGTAACACCAGCATCAAGGAAAAGCGAATACAGTGTAATATTTTCATACGACACTCCTTCCAAAATTAAGCGCTAAGCTCCCCGCCGCAAGACTTGTCGGTGAGGAGTCCGGCTGAAGCTCACTCGAAGCCTTATAGTCGATTCGCTTCGGGGAATACGCTCGCCCTTGCGGTTCAACAGAGACCCAGGCGCTTCATGAGTTGCTGCATATCATCCCAGACATCGCGCTTGCTTCCGGGATTCCGCAATAGATAGGCGGGATGATAGGTCGGCATAACATGAATCCCATGATAGGCGTGAAACCGCCCTCTGAGTTTGGAAATCGGTTCTTTTGTCTGAAGAAGCGTCTGCGCAGCAAACTTCCCGAGGGCGCATATAAATTCAGGCTTGATAGCCATTATCTGGCGTTCCAAGAACGGCGTACATGTCGATATCTCTTCCGGATTGGGATTTCGATTGTTTGGCGGACGACATTTGACGATATTGCAGATATAGACATCTTCCCGGGAAAGATGCATGGCCTCAA
>CAYZZY010000302.1:0-1946 GCA_964482745.1 uncultured bacterium | reverse complement strand
TGCCTTGCGGGACGTCTGCAATGCGCTCGACAAGCTGGGGGAACTGAAAGCGGATAACCTCTTTTGGAAAGGAATCTCGGAGGCCAAGGATGCCGCCGGACAGGTGGAACAGGTGCGGGGCCGTGTTGCCCGCTTCGAGGAGAAGATCAGCGGGATTCTGGAAAAACAGGCGTCTCTCCAGCAGCAGACCCACCAATGTCGCGACGAACTGGACGTCCTCTACGAAGAAGTAAGTGATGCGAATGATCGTGAAGAACGGCGCAAGCAAGAGTTCGTCATAGAGCGGGAGATTTCGCCCGTTCCTTATCGCGCGATGATCATGCCCTGGACCAAGGAGGTCGAGAGCGAAAGGCACTTCCGGCGTTCCGTTCTCGTGGCGTTGCTCATATGCTTTGTTTTTGGTTCTCTCATTCCTCTGATAAAAGTGCCGATACCGGATCGCTCGGTCACCGTGGTCAAGATACCGGAACGATTGGTCAAGCTGGTCAAGAAGGAGTTACCAAAGCCCGCGCCGAGGCCAGTGCCGAAACAGGCCCAGGAGGAACCGAAACAGGCTCAAAAAGAGCCCAAATCCCGGCCTGAGCAGCAAAAACCGGATAAACCTCGGAAAGGCGGGAGTCCGGCGAAGAAACCGACGAAACTGGCCGCTGGCGGCGGCGGAAAAGAATCGGCAGCGCGGAAAAAAGTCCAACATGTCGGTGTTCTGAAGTTCAAGAACGCTTTTGCGGACCTGATGAAGGAAACTCCCGTTGCGAAGCTCGGCACCGAGGCCCGTCTGAGCAATAAAAGTCCGCGGGTGAAAGGACAGGCCGTGGCCCGGCGCTCGCTGGTGGCCATGCAGGCGAAGGGCGGCTCCAGCGGCGGTATCAGCAATGCCAGGGTCAGCCGCAACGTCGGAAACGGTAATGTCGACCGGCTCGGTGGCGGCGGTAACGGTAGAGGCGATGGCAGTGGCGTTGGCTGGGTGCGGGTAGAAAGTGCCATTGCGGATTTGGAGGAATCGTCCAGGCCGCTGAGCGATGGACTTGCTATGGGCAGAACTGACGAAGAAATCCAGATCGTATTCGATCGGTACAAGGCGGCGCTTTATCGGATCTATAACAAGGAATTGCGCAAGGATCCGACACTGCGTGGGAAGATATTGCTGCGAATCAGCATCGAAACAAGTGGTGCGGTGTCCATGTGTAAGGTGGAATCTACGGATCTGGCCTCGCCCGAACTGGTAGCCAAGATTGTTGAACGCATCAAAAGGTTCAATTTTGGCCCGAAAGAAGGTGTGCAGAAGATGACCATCCTGTACCCAATCGACTTCCTGCCCGCTGCCTAGAAACGTGCATGGAGTCAATACATATGTCAAAAATATTGAGGTCATTGATTATCAGGTTTTAGGAGGAAAGCAATGGGAATCTATTCAATGGTAACGTTTTTCCAAAAGGGTGGGTTGTTCATGTACCCTATTTTGCTCGTGTTTGTGGCCGGCATGGCCATTACGCTCGAGCGCTGGGTTCGGTTGAACCGCATCCGGAGCGTGAACCGCAAAATATGGAATCTGCTACAACCGGTGCTGGTCAAGGGTGAGTTCGACAAAGCGCGGGCGATAATCAACAAGGACAAATCCACCATCTCGCAAATGCTGGGAATGGGACTGGCACGCCTGGGTGAAGTCCGGCGTCGTGAAGACATCGAAATCGCCATGGAAGAGAGCATGATGGAGATCATCCCTCAGTTGGAGAAGCGCACGCCTTACGTGGCGCTGCTCTCTAATATCGCTACTTTGCTGGGACTGCTCGGCACCATCATGGGGCTGATCGAGGCCTTTACCGCGGTTGCCAATGCGAACCCCGCCGAGAAGGCCGACCTGCTGTCCGCCAGTATCTCGGTGGCCATGAACACCACGGCCTTTGGGCTGATGTCCGCGATTCCGCTTCTGCTTTTCCATGCCAAGC
>CAYZZY010000301.1:0-1949 GCA_964482745.1 uncultured bacterium | reverse complement strand
CAGATAGGAGGGTATCAGGCTCTGGTCGAGCGGGAGCGCGAAGCAGATCACTGACTTTGCGCCCGGCAGAACGTACTCCAGATCGACCGACGGCGGTCCACCCGCGAGTGTTTCGACCGTGGCCACCCCTGCCGCGCACGCCCCATCGCACATCACAAAGTCAATTGCCGACTGCGTTAATGTGTCCATAATGAATGTCTCCCAATTACTCCAAAATACAACCTGTTTTCTGAGGAAGCTTAAGCCGAAAGATTCTTCAGCTTTTTCGCCGCCGCGTCAATCGCGGCGCAGGTCTCATCGCCCGCCGCTATAACCGGAAAGCGCCTCCTTTGCCGGAAGACAGATCCGATACGGTCTCATCGATGACGGCGATGAGATCCTTGTGCATGTCAAGCTTCAGTTGCCGGATCATCTCCCGCTCTTTGTTGAGCGTCTTGGCAAAGGCGAGCGTCTCGTTCATGAGGTCGTCGAGATGGCAAGCCTTCATTATGATGTTGTGCTCTTCGCATTCCTCGGCGGTGAGCCTCTTGCCGGTGTACGCCATCTCTTCGAACTTGTACAACGGGAGCGCGCGCTTGGAGATCGCGGTAAAGACCGGGCCGATCGGGATACCGATGTCCACCTCGGGAAGGCAGACCCATCCCCTGTCCGAGCGCATGAGCCGAAAATCGTGGCAGAACGATAGAAAAGCGCCACCGGCGAAGGCATGCCCGTTGATGGATGCGATCGTGGTCATCGGATACAGCAGAAAGCGCCTTAGAAAAGTGAACATCTCGGCCAGAAACTTGTTTCCCAGTTCGGGGCCTTCTTCTGCGATCGCTGGTCCGAGCCAGTCCAGGTCTATGCCGTTGGACCATATCTTCGCATTTGCGGACTTAACGACGAGCACCCGCGCGTCGGTGTCATTCTCAATCTTGTCCAGTATCTCCGTGAACGCCTCGAAGAACTCGAGATTGAACCGGTTCTCTCCGCTGTCCATTGTCAGAATTGCTACCTGCTCGTCCATCTCGTATTCGAATTTTGGCATCGGTTATCCTTTCTGTATTCGTGGTCTTTCAGGAAACCATCCCTTCGATAATGTCCTTTACCGGTTTGATCTCATTAATCAAGGCGCTGATCTGGCCCGCGCCTGCCGGGAAGAGGTCGAAATTACCGGTTTTCCAGGCCGTGCCTGCGTCCGTCATGCTGTACTCCTGCGAGAGGTCTGCGCCGGACGCCATCAGCTCGCTCATCTTCGGATTGATGATGGTCCGCATCGCCATACGGCCCATAGGCAGCAACGTCGTGCTTCCGTCGCCGCAGGCAATGATCGCCTCTTTCCATGCCTGCGGGGCCGGGCTTTCCTCGGCGGCCAGGAAGGCGGTCCCGATCTGCACGCCCTGCGCGCCCAGGGCCAGCGCCGCCTGATATCCGCGGCGGTCGGCGATGCCGCCGGCGGCAACGACCGGCACGTCGACCATGTCGCAAACCAGGGGAATGAGGATCAGGTTGGTGGATTCCGGACCGGTCGACCGGAGCCCTCCGGATTCCGTACCGGAAACGACCACTCCGTCCGCACCCGCATCGGTAGCCTTTAATGCCAGAGACGCTGCCAATGTGACATGCAGGCCCTTCATCCCCAGTTCCTTGATTTTGGGATAGATTTTTTTTGGCGAACCGGCCGAGGTCGTCACGGTCTTGACGCCCGCTTCGGCCAGCACCTCGAGGATGCCCTCATTGTTCGGATTCATGGCGATCATGAGGTTGGCGCCGAAAGGCTTGTCCGTCAGCCCTTTGACCTGCTCGACCATTTCCTTGACCTTGTCCGGTTCCATGACAAAACCAAGGGCCAGCATGCCGAACCCACCAGCCTCGGAAACGGCGGCCACCATCTTTGGATCGTTCAGCTCTCCGATGGGTCCCTGAAGAATCGGGTATTTGCTGCCCAGAATATCCAGTAGTTGAGACAT
>CAYZZY010000300.1:0-1952 GCA_964482745.1 uncultured bacterium | reverse complement strand
TCTTGCCTTCCATCGTGATGCCGCCCGCTATCTCGTCCTTCACCTTTATCATCAGGCCGAGCGTATTCCGATAATGGATCGCCGTAAATGGGTACGTCGGCCCTTTCAAGGTCATGATCATGGGGTACAGCATCCACGGATCGATAAGCGTGCTCAACATGTATCCGTTCTCGTCGTCACACCACGAGGCTGACATCGGCGGGTCGCAGTAGTTGCCGCGCGACTTCGCGACGCCGTAGACCATCACGGTCGGGTCCATGGTCATGCCTTTGCCCGCATCGAAGAGGCCGGAGTGCTGCAGAATTATGGGCGAGCCGATGCCGCCGGCGGATATGACAATAGTGTCGGCGTATATCTCGAACGGGTCTTTTCGTTTGATCTTTCCGCGCACGCCGATCGCCTGGCCGTGGTCGATGATCACGTCGGTCACCCTCGCCTGGGTCATGAGTTCGCAGCCCGCGGCAACGGCGTCATCCACAAACTCGGCGGCAGTCCACTTCGCGCCGCACCGGCATCCGAGCATGCACTTGGCGCCGCAATCGAACTGCGCTCGCGAGGGATCCATGAACTTGTCCTGCGGCTCGAACTCGTAGCCGAGATCGATGGCGGCATCCATCATCCGTTTGGATGCCGGGCCGAGCAGGTGGTCGGGCAGCGGCTCGATTTTGAGTTCCTCAATCGTCTGGTTGACCTCGTCGTCGATATCGACCTTGTATTTTTCCTTGAGCCATGCAGGCGGCCGCGAGGCGCAGCCGGTGAACAGATTGGTCGCCCCGCCAACCATGAGGGGGCGAGTGATGTTCAGGCGCTCCTTCGTCATGAGCAGGCCCATCTTGTCGCAGTAGAGGAGGCATCCGAAATGAGTGCCGTAATAGAACTTGCCGCGGTGATCCTTGCCGCATTCGAGCAAGACGACTTTCTTGCCCGCGCGCGCGAGTTCACGGGCGACCGTTGCGCCGCCCGGCCCCGAACCGACAACGACGACGTCCGCTTCCTTCTTCCTGAATGTGGTAGTCACAATAACCTCCTGGTGTTGGCTGAGCAAGGAACAGTATATGACTCCGTTCCCAATCCCCGACCAATTTTAACCCAACGGGCGAAGCAATTGCAAGAAGGAGACAGAGAGATGTTTTATAGCCACGAAAAGCCCGAATTCACCGCAAAGACGCAAAGGGCGCAAAGAAAGATGAAATCAGATGCAGGCCAGGGGCGAATCCTATCCGGGCCAGGCTTGATCATACTCTGAAAAAAATGCCGGTCTCTATCTTCACTATACCGGAATCACCAGATCTTCCAGCTTGTCGGGCGCATCGGTCAGGCTCACGTTGCCGTTTTCGGTGATCAGGACGGTGTCGGAATGTCTGAAGCCACCCTTGCCGTGGATGTACACGCCGGGCTCGATGCTGATGAGCATGCCCGGCACGAGTTCCCTGTCGTCGCCGAGGGCGACGTAAGGCGCTTCGTGGCCGGTTATGCCGAGGCCGTGTCCCGTTCGGTGGAGGATGTTGTCGCCGTAGCCGGCATCGATGATGACATTCCGTGCCTTTTCATCTATTTCGCTCAAGACGGCGCCGGGCTTTGCCAGTTCATATGCCAGTGCTCTCGCTTCCATTGAGACCTCAAAAGGCTCTTTCGCGCCATCCGGAACGCTTCCGAGGAAAAACGTTCTCTCGACCTCTACGCCGTAGCCGTCCACCTGGCCTCCCAGGATGGAGACGTGCGGGCCTCCTTCCTCCATAGCGGTGAATGGGGTCGGGATGATGTGAGGGTCGTAGGATATGGAAGGCGGCCACACGGCCGCCACGGCCTTTGTGACAATAAAGTTGGCATTCGGGATATCGCCGACGATTCTTTCCATCATGAGTTTCTGTACTTCGTTATAAATCATAAGCTCCAGCATTCCTGGCTTGATGATTTCGAGAAGCTTCCTGTGCCCCTCGTTTATGATGCCG
>CAYZZY010000299.1:0-1970 GCA_964482745.1 uncultured bacterium | reverse complement strand
TTAATGGGTGACCTCTCATGTTATTTGTTGCTCTTTTCTCCGGGTACGGCGCTTGAATTCCCGCTGGCATCTGCTATATACTGATGGTGAACGCGCTTTGAATAGAGAGCCGCCTGAAGCGCTCAAGAAGGGCGAGAGGAAGAGATGAAGCCGCCACGTCTGAGAGAAATCGAAGCTATCTTGCGAATGCGACGCGATGAACTGTTGCGCGACTTTGGCGTAGTTCAAATCGGTGTCTTCGGCTCCTGCGTTCGGGCAGAAGCCACCGATGACAGCGATATCGACATCCTGGTCGAATTCAACAAGCCGGTTGGGTTCTTCAAGTTCCTGGACCTCGAGGAACGGCTGAGCGAGTGGCTCGGCGCGAAAGTGGATCTGGTGACCAAAGCCGCGCTCAAGCCGCGAATAGGCCGTCGCATTCTCGACGAGGTGTCCATGCTGTGATACGAGACTATCACGACTATCTGAATGATATCCTTGACGCTATCGACGAGACGGACGAGTTTACCGAGGGCATGTCCTATGAGGCGTTCGCGCAGGATCGCAAGACGATCAACGCCGTGGTGCGCAGTCTCGAAGTGCTTGGCGAAGCGGCCAAACGCATCCCCGACGACCTGCGCGCCCTGGCGCCTGACGTTCCATGGAAACGTATGGCGGGAATGCGCGACAAGCTTATCCACGAATATTTCGGTGTGGACTTGAGTATCGTCTGGGCCGTCAGCAAAGATGAGTTGCCGCCCCTTCGCCCCAAAATCGAAGGCCTGCTGAAAAATTTGGCAAACGAGGAGTAACCATAGCGGCGTACTTCGGCGTTGGAGTCCGTGCTCCTCTTTCCCTCTTTTCCCCGTTTGACCCAGACCGAAGGCCTCATTCCGATTTTCCCGTTTCACCTTTTTCCCATTTAACCTAGGCGAAGCCCCCGAAGATTCGTCCTGCAAAATGTGTAGACGCGAGCCCTATGTTTTTCGGAGCCGACAGGCTCTTATTTGCCACAGATGCACACGGATGGAAACGGATTTTTTCACCGCACAGCCATGCGTTCTCAATGAATCGGGCGCAGCATCCCTTCGGCCATGCTCAGGACAGGGCTGACGCCCCTACAAGAACATGCGAATAAATTCGCACCTACAGGACGTTGGAAATCGGCACGGCGCGGCGCGCTGTGCCGATGCGATCCGCTTGTCCCTCTTATTTGTCTCTGAAACTTGCCGGATCGAAGGCCGGCACCCGGCATTTCTTTGCGGCTCTGGACAGGGAGGTGTCTCGTGTCGCAATCGGCAGGCCGAGCCTCATGGCGAGGTCCAGATAGGAGGCGTCATAGGTTGTAAGGCGTTGTTCTCTCGCGAGCGCCACGATCTCCTTGAGCATTCTTTCCGGGGTCTCCTGTTCCACGATGACCGGCAGGTGGTTCAACAAAGCGAGGAACCGGACGACATCAGCCTTGCTCAGACGCTTGTTCCGCTCCGCCACAAGCAGGACATTGCCGACCTCCAGCGGCCAGATTGCCGGAACAACCGCTTCGCAGACCTCGAGGGTTTCGAGAACGGCTTCTGCATAGGGGTCCCCCTCGTCCTCGAAACACCACGCCAGCACGACCGAAGTGTCGACGACGAATCGTTCGGACATCACCTTCGTCCCTCCTCGATCATGCTCCGTATCGACAGGCCGTCGAGACGATGTCCGCCGCGGAATCGCTTCAACTGCTCGATGGTTTCACGTACGGGCATGCTCTTCGCGCCGTCTGCTGGCTGCAGAGTCGCCACGGGAACGCCATGTTTCGTTATGGTTATTCGTTCTCCCCTGGCCACACGCTCGAGGAGTCTGGGCAGATGCGTTTTTGCTTCGTAAGCGCCTACGGTTTCCATGGTCAACCTCCTATAAACTAGTCTTAGACTAGTCTAATCGTTTCGGGAGGAAAAGTCAAGTCTCCTCCCCCCTGCTATCAGTGTGTCAGGACTCTACGGCATGGT
>CAYZZY010000298.1:0-2000 GCA_964482745.1 uncultured bacterium | reverse complement strand
CTCCAGTTCAATCTGGCATTCCAATTCAACTTGATCCTCATTCTCGATCTCGCCAAATTCTCCAATTAGCTTTGCATAGCGTTCCGCGAGATGTATTAACCGTTGGGTCTGCTCCTGTGAAGCATTCGCCACGGCAAAATCTATCGAACCGAGTTCCAATATGTATCGCAATTGGGCCAAAGTCTTCAGATCTTCTGTCCCGGGAGGCCGCGAATAGAACGGAAGCCATCGACTCATCAGGTCGACGGGATCAGGTCGATCTATAACCAGGCCAAGGCGCTGCTTTCCCTTCAAAATGCCGAGGGCGCTGAGCTTTCCGATCGCTTCTCGGGCGATCGTGTGCGAGACACTGTAGCGTTGCCTGATATCTTGAACGGTCATGAACAACTCGCCCTCTTTAAGCTCGGCAGCCATTATGTCGTCCAGTATCTGATCCGCAAGCTGATTGGCAAGAGTTTCTGTTTTGGCTGAGGAATCTTTCATGACACATTAATACCATTTTATCTGATTTATATCAAGTATTTGAAGCAATAATATGCATAACACAGCATTATAATAATATTATAAAGAGCTTTCCCGCCCGTATGACTGTTAGGCAACAAGCCGGGTTCCTCATGGGAACTGATTGACAAAAGAAGGGAATTCCAGGGATCAAGCATCTGGTTATCTTGACTTGTGCAGGCTGACCACGAAGACCTCGGCATTGTGCTGGTTTTGAATTTAGAGGAAACATGAAATGTCAATGCCTGGCAAGTAACGGCTCCATACTCTTTCACACATCTGATTGCTTTCGTGATAGCCGTGTAGTAATATTGATACCGATTCATAGCCAAATCTCAACTCGACCCAAATTTTTATCTCGAAGCACTTCCACGGAGGCATTGATGAAACACATACAAGAAGCGGCGCGAAAAATCCCCGTCATGGCAGAGACGGATGTATTGGTTGTCGGAAGCGGTCCAGGCGGTCTTGCGGCGGCGATAGCGGCGGCCAGAGAAGGCGTTGAGACGATGCTCGTGGAGCGGTGGGGCTCGTTCGGAGGAAACATCACGCAATCGCTCGTGGGTTCCACTGCGTGGTATCGATACGAGAAGACGGTGGACGCCGGAGGAATCGGCAGGGAGTTCGAGAAGTGCGCCGAGGAAATGGGCGCCAGCCACACGTCTGACCTGGCTCAGTACCTGGATGAGGAAACGCTCAATTACATACTTCCCATAGTGGCGGAGTCGCCGAATCCGCCGCCGACATCGGCGTACCTGGACACGGACCTGTTCAAATACGTGGCCGACAAAATGGTGGAGGCGGCGGGCATCATCCCCATCCTGCACTGCTTCACCGTCGGCGCGATTATGGAGGGCAAGACCATTACGGGCGTCATAACCGAGAGCAAATCCGGAAGGCAGGCTATCCTGGCCAAGCGCGTCATCGACGCCACCGGCGACGCCGATATCGCCCATTTCTCAGGTGCGCCGTATCGCAAGTTACCGAAGCATGAGCTGAGCAAAGTGGCAATGAACTTCGGGTGCAGCGGCATAGACATGCCCAAATTTATTCGTCACATGGTCCGGCACGATCTCCGCTACCTTCAGGACTGGGCCAAGGAGACATCGGGAAAAGAAAACAACGAACTCACCACTGATTTGATTGCCCCGTATGACAAGGCCAAGGAAGCCGGCGAGATTCCCAAGGATGTAGTGATGCGGAGCCATTGGACCACGGCCACGCCGCTGGGTGAGATCAAGAACATGAATACGGTCAACGTGTTCGACATCGACGGAACCGACGTCCGCGACCTCACCTACGCCGAGATGGAAGGCCGCCAGCGCGTGATATGGGCTCTGAATGCTCTGAAGAAATACGAACCCGGCTTCGAAGATGCCCAACTCAGGGCATTCGCCTCATGCGTGGGCGTGAGAGAAACAAGAAGAATCATCGGGCGGTACAACATTACAGGTGACGATATCAAAAACGAGGCGCGTTTCGAGGACTCGGTCGGCATT
>CAYZZY010000297.1:0-2034 GCA_964482745.1 uncultured bacterium | reverse complement strand
CCTGCCTGCGGCAGCGTCAGAATGACAACCTCTGTGCTCTCGGCGTCCTCTGTGGCAAAAAAAAGAGATTGCCACGTCGCTTCGCTCCTCGCAATGACAGAAGGGAACGAGAGACACCTCGATTATTCGGCGGGAAGGGAGTCGGGCAGCGAGAAGGTGAAGCAGCTTCCCTTTTTGGGTTCGCTCTCGACGGAGATGGTGCCGCCGAGGGCCTCAACGGCCATCTTGCAGAATGCCAGACCCAAACCGGTATCGGTCTTCCGACCCAGGTCCCTGAGTCCGGCCTGGTAAAACTTTTCGAAAATCTTTTCGTGAAATTCCTTCGGGATTCCCTCACCGGAATCCCGGGTCGCAACCAACACGCCATTACACTCCGCATCGGGAGCGACCTGAATGTGTATCTTTCCCTCCGGATAAGAATGCTTGATCGCATTCGAGAGGATATTAGCCAAAATACGGTCGAGCAGCCTCAAATCGGAAACAATCCACTTGGCCGCGGGATGGACAGAAACCTGAACGGATTTTTTCTCTTTTTTTGTCAGCGTGTCGTAGCGCTCGACAATGCTGTTGACAAGCTCCTCCAGATCGAGATAGGACTTTTCGCTCTGAAGCCCGCCGCTCTCCAGCTTGGAGATTTCCAGCAAATTCGTGATCATTTCCGACAGCTTGAATTGATTGCGTTTGGCCATCTGGAGATATTCGTGTTGCTCTTCGGTCAATTCAGCATCGGGCTCAAATGTGATCATGTCCAGGCCCATCATGGTGTTTGACACGGGATTCTTCATGTCATGCACGACCATATTAATGAGGTCATCTTTTAATTCTTCCAGTTCCATCAGCTTGCGGTTGGTCTCCCTCATCTCTTCATTGACGGCTTCCAACACCTTGATTTTGAGATTGTCCTCATAGAGCCGGATGTTTTCAATCGCGATTCCCGCGGAATTTGCCACCATGGTGAGGAGCTGCAGTTGCTCCTCCGAGAAATGCCCCGCCAGCCCGCGATGATCGGCATATATGATACCGAGTTTTTCTTCTCTACCCCGGATGGGGACGCACATGGCCGACCTGATATGGCCGCCTATGATACTCGCCTTTCGGGAGAATCGGCTGTCTTCGGGCGCATCGGATGTTATCACCGATTCCTCCGTTTCGAGCACGCGCCTGGCGATCGTGTTGCTGAATGCGACGTCGGAAGAGTCTTCTTGATGCTCCTGCTTCTTCTTGGTGGCAACAAGTTGAAGCTCGTCGTTTTCCCGGTCCACAAGCATAAAATAACCGCGATCCGCATCAAAAAGAGGAAAGATGACATCGAGGATTTTTTCAGCGAGTTCCTTTATGTCGAATAGTGACGAGATGACGGCGTTGATCTCGTATACCTTTCTTAAATTTTCATGGGCCTGTCGAAGGGCCTGCGGGCTCTCGGGCAGCGGCGTGCTGGAAGCAAAGTCACCGATAATCTCCTTGGAGCTTCTCCTTTTCGCCGGAAGGTCCTTGAGTTCTTCCGTCACAGGCGAGACAAAGAACCTCAGGTGGGCCTTGCCGAGGGATATTTCGTCTCCGTCCTGCAAAGATCTCTTCACAACCTTTACACGATTGACATGTATGCCATTGGCCGAGCCCAGGTCTTCTATGATGAATCCTTTTTCTGAATGTGAGATTTCGGCGTGAAAGAAAGAGACGGTATCGTCACGAATGACGATGGCATTCTCCGGCGAGCGTCCAATTGAGACCCGCTTGGACCGAAGCGGAAAAGTGTTGCCTTTGTCGGGGCCGGATTCGAATCGTATGAAGGGCATGCAGTTGTTTCCGTTAACAAACACGCCTACCTTTGATGTGGTACCGATTATACCTATCTCGAAAAAAAAAGGCAACTTGAGACACAGCACGGCCAGCGATGCAGAATAGTCAGCCCTTCCAGATCCGGTTTGTGCAGGGGAGAAGCTGCAGGTGCTGGAAAACATAGTTGTGGTGTGTTGCAGAGGGCGTTATGATTGAGGTATAACGGCTACAGTGATGGAGTTTCCCGACTGCGAT
>CAYZZY010000296.1:0-2048 GCA_964482745.1 uncultured bacterium | reverse complement strand
TCCTGTCTTTGATGCTCTTAGCTTTTGCACCGCGGATTGTCCCTATTTGACCGACAATCTCTTCCCCGCAAAGTGGTGGCGTGTGTTTCGTTATGCTATAATTATCCAGTAATTGAGCGCGTACGCCCGTTTTCACGTTTTTCCGGAGAACATAGCTGAATGGAGATTTCTGTGCCAAAGGTTCTTATCGTCGATTCGCGGTCGAAGGCGACCACGAAGCTTGTCGATTTCCTTATAGACTGCGGCTATAAAGTCCTGCGGGCTCATGACGGCGAGACCGCGTACAACATTCTCGACGATGAAATCGTGAACGTAATGATCGCGGAACTCCGGGTGCATCGGATTAATGGGATGCGCCTGCTACAGGTGGCGCGAAACCGGAACCCCGAAATCTGCGTCGTCTTGATCGCCGCCAATGCGGACGTGGAACTCGCCACCGAGGCGATGCGGGAGGGCGCTTACGATTTTCAGACGAAACCGCTGAACCTCAGTAAACTCAAGGTGGTCATCGAGCGGGCAGTCTCCCACCAGGAACTCGTTCTCCAGATGCACAGCCTGCATCAACGAATCGATGAACGCTACGGAATGGGCGGGATAATCGGCGACACTCCCAAGATGGTGCATGTTTACCGAAGGATTCGAGAGATTGCGCCCACTCCCACGACCGTCCTGCTGGTCGGCAAAACGGGGACGGGCAAAAGCCTCGTCGCAAGCGCCATTCATTCCAACAGCCCGAGGCGCGATTGCCCCTTCGTGAAGCTCAATTGTGCGGCCCTGGCCGAGAGTGTGATCGAAAGCGAACTCTTCGGCCACGAACGCGGCTCCTTCACCGGCGCGCTCAAGACACGCAAGGGTCGATTCGAGATAGCCGACGGCGGAACGTTGTTTCTTGACGAAGTGAGCGAAATCACGCCGTCAACCCAGGTCAAGCTGCTGCGGTTCCTCGAAGAACGCCAGTTCGAAAGGCTCGGCGGCAACGAGACATTCGAAGTCGACGTCCGCCTTATTGCGGCTACGAACAGGGATCTCAAGGAACTTGTTGAGGAAGGCAGATTCCGGGAAGACCTCTACTACAGGTTCGCCGTCGTCCCGATCGAGATCCCCGAATTGCGCGAACGAAAACAGGATATTCCGCTCCTCATAGAAGCATTCATCGAGGAGTTTAACAAGAGCCACGACAAATCTGTCAAAGGTGTAAGTCGCGGATTGATGGACGCATTGATGGGCTATCATTGGCCCGGCAATGTACGCGAACTCAGAAACTGCATCGAGGGCATGATTGCCTTTGCCCGTCCGAACAGCGCTCTCGGTGTTTCCGACCTCCCCGCACATCTGCGCGAAGGCGAACCCTTCACAGACGGCTTCTCCCTCCATGTCGGCATGACCATGGACGAGGTCGAAAGAACCGTCATCGAGAAGACCCTCCACTCCACCGGCTACAACAAAGAAAAGACCGCCGACATCCTCCAGATCGGCCTCCGCACCCTCTACCGAAAAATCAAAGAATACGAGATAGAGTAGGGGACTGCCTGGATGCGTCCACACCAAGGAGAATCGACAAAGTAGGAGGGCGCAGGGCCAAACGGGGCTGACAGAGGGAATTCTGCTTCGGGCTACGCCCTACGCTCCACTCTCCCTGCAAAGACTGTTACCCATGTGGTGACACTTGACAGCGCCGCGCCCCTATATTGAGGATATAAAATGCGTCATCGAATTTCTGCAAGCCGCGCTCCATGCCAAATGGGCAGAAGAATCCCTCATTGGTTCTTCTGGGCAATGTTTCAGGATGAGATGCTCCAGCGCAACTTTCCCAATTAAAACATGAGGATTACCTCCCTCGGGCTTCGAATCGTTTCATTGTGAGATGCACGCGACCAATCTGCCCGGTCTCCGTCCAGATATGCTGTTTTTGTCATCTGCCATTTGGGCAAAGAGAACGGGAATATGCGCACATAAGGCCAAGCCGCAGAAAGCTCTAAGACATTAATATTAAATAATTTACAGATGTGCATGTTCTGTTGGCACCGGCATTGCATTAATAAACTGGA
>CAYZZY010000295.1:0-2051 GCA_964482745.1 uncultured bacterium | reverse complement strand
AGGACCGAGAAACCACAAACCAGTAAACGGAAGGAGCGAATGGAGATGGGAAAGATGACCGGAAAAAGCGGGACTGAGAAAACGAAGCATCCGGGCGCGGATCGGCTCATTGCAAGCAGTGCACCTGATGAATCGTTCCGGAAACCGGTGTTGACGCCGGAGCAGGCGGCCAGAGTCAAGAGATCGATATCGAGCGCGAGGGCGAAGCGCACGTTCCGGTTTCATATGAAGCTGGTAGAGACAGACAGGACCCGCCGCCTGATCGAGGGCTATGCATCCACGCGCGATCTCGACCGCACCGGCGAGGTTGTGGATCCGGGCGCGTTCGCGGACAGCCTGAAGGAATTTATGACGAATCCGGTGCTCACCTACATGCACGATTGGAGCAATCCCATCGGGAAGGCGCTCGACGCCCGCATCGACGAGGTCGGCCTCTTCATTCGTGCCGAGATATCCGAGACCGCAGCGAAAGTCTGGAAGCTCATAGAGGAGGGCATCCTCCGCGCGTTCAGCATCGGCTATGAGGTTGTCGAGGAAAAGGTTGTCGACGGCGTGAATCATATCCTGAAACTCGCGCTCTTCGAGGTCGCGGTCGTCAGCATTCCCGCCAACCGGAGGGCGTTGTTTTCTGTGAGCAAAGCGCTTGAAAAAGGCGATGACCTCGTGCTCGATCATGAGAAAAGCATTGCCGGAAAAGAAAATCCGCAACCGAAGGACAGGGCGAAAGAAACCCATGCGGATGATTTTTCGGAAGAGGAAATGATAGAAGCGCATGCGGTGCTCGAGGAGGTGATGGAAAGGCTGGAAGGAGGCGAATCGGTGTCTGCATGAGGAAATCACATGCGGGCGCGGCGGAACGCTCTTACGAAAACACCCGTAATTGGGGACAGTCCCCTTAATGAGGAACAGGAAAAAAAGGAGGAATAACGATGACAGATGCAAAGACAAAACCGGACAGTGAACTGCTCACACTCGTACATGCGATCAAGGAGAAGGTGGACGCGGGCGCACAGAGGGAACTGATCGCCTCGATGATCCAGGACGCGCTCAATCGGCATCGCCGCCCGGTTCGCGAGGGCGTCTCGCGCAAGGGCGAATACAGCCTCGACGCCGAGTCGGACCGGTTCGTGCGGCCGCAGATGCCGGTCGAGCTGCAGTCGCGCGCCGATGACATCTACCTTGTGTCCAAGCTGCTCCGGCGCGATCCTCGCAGCTTGAAGATGTGGAGCGAATTCGCGCAGGAGGCGTCCGCGCTGCGCAAGGCGATGGATACCGCCACTTCGGACGAGGGCCTCGAATGGATTCCCACCGGATTCTCTGCCGAACTCATTCGGAAGGTGAAGCTTGCCCTGAAGGTGTCCGCGCTCCATAGCCGGATCGCGATGCCGACCAACCCGTTCAAGCTGCCGATCGACGGCGCCGACGCCGTGGCCTATCTGACGGCGGAATCCACAAGCGACACGGCCACAAAGATAACGGCGTCCACGCCCGGCACGGGCAACGTCACGTTCGATGCGGTCAAGCTTGCGTGCCGCGTGCTCGTCTCGACCGAACTCGAGGAGGACAGCGTTGTCGCGATTCTGCCGCTGCTGCGCGACAAGATCGTCCAGTCGCTGGCGGAGGCTCAGGAGAACGCCACGATCAACGGCGACACCGCAGGCACGCACATGGACAGTGACGTCACCGCTTCGTCGGATGTCCGCAAGGCGTGGGACGGCTACCGCAAGCTCGCGCTCTCGGCGGCGAAGGTGGATTGTTCGACCTTCAACGTCGCGAATTTGCGGGCGATCCGCGCGGCGATGGGCAAATACGGTGTCAATCCGAGCAATCTCGCCTGGATCGCCGGCATCAGCGTTTTCAACAAGATGCTGGGGCTCGATGAGGTGATCACGGCCGACAAATACGGCGACAGCGCGACCATCCTCACCGGCGAACTCGCAAAACTGGATGGCATTCCCGTCATCGTGAGTGAGTTTGTGCGCGAGAACCTGAACGCGAACGGTGTGTATGACGGCGTCACCGAGACGAATACCGTCCTGCCGCTGGTGTAT
>CAYZZY010000294.1:0-2142 GCA_964482745.1 uncultured bacterium | reverse complement strand
TAAATCCGAACCGAGAAATCCATGTCCCCGGAATTCCGGTACCTGCCAACTCAGGTGTGACATGACACTAGTCTATCGGCGCGACCCCAAGCAATACTATTCTTCGATCGCCTCGGGACTCATGCCGGCATCCGGCATCCGGGCCTTCAGGATTACTGCAACTTCTTCAAGCCTTCCGAAATCCGTTGCGGGAACCACCTGTGCCCACTGAAAAAGACTGCCAGGTTTGTTTTTCAATTCATCGATAGTACCCACAGGCAATCCCGCCGGATAGATCCGGCTGCTGCCGGAAGTAATAAGGATGTCACCCTTTTGTATGTCCGCTGTCGGCTCCACGTATTTGAGCACGCAGCCGCCGGAATTGTTACCCTGGACGACGCCGCGAGCGCGACTCCTCTGCACGATAACACTTACTTTCGAGTTCGCGTCCGTCAACAACAGCACCTTGCTCGAAGAGCGAGACACCTCTATGACAAACCCTGCCAGACCCGATGACGAAAGCGCTGGGAAATATTTCAGCACTCCACTGGTTCTTCCTTTGTCTATCATCACCGTACGGAACCATGTCGTAGGATTCGAGCCAATCACACGGGCAATCAATTTCGGAGACTCAATGTCGTTGACAAATCCGGTCAGTTCGTCCAGACGCCGCTTCTCCGAAATCTGCTCCTTGAGAGCGAGCATCTCTTGTTCGAGTTCGCCGACGCGTTTCCTCAGGGCGACATTCTCAGCACGCGTATGGAAGAGGTCGGAAATCGATGTTTTGCCGCCGTCGTAAGCGCTTTCCGACAGTTTTTGAACGGGAAAAGAGAGCCCCAGCATCACCTCGCTTCCGGCGCGGGCAACCCATTTCCTGTGGATGCTATCGAGCATGACAAGGCACAGGAGCCCGAGAAAAAAAAGGAGTGTGATAGGCCGTCGGTATTTCCAAAAGAAGTCGGGCAGGTACAACTGCTGCACACCTCTTCAGCTTGTGGTTTTGACTCAGTATGCTCAGTACATCTGCATGCCATCAAGATACTTGCCCGCCCCCAGCACAACGGCGGTGAGCGGATCATCTGCCATCCGGACGGGTAGTTGCGTTTCTTCCGCCAGAAGTTTGTCCAGCCCGCGAAGGAGCGAGCCGCCGCCGGCGAGAATCATGCCCCTATCAACAATATCGGCGGAAAGCTCGGGCGGCGTGCGTTCAAGCGTCGTTTTTACTGACTCCAGAATGGTCGCCGTGGTTTCCGCTAACGCTTCCCTGACTTCTTCGGAAGTAATCGTTATCGATTTCGGGAGGCCGGCAACCATGTCGCGTCCCTTTACCGTCATGTGTGTCTCTTCCTCGAGCGGAAAAGCCGAACCGATCGCGATCTTGATATCTTCGGCCGTTCTTTCGCCGATCATCAGATTATATGTTTTCTTGAGGTGCTGGATAATCGCTTGATCCATCTCGTCGCCCGCGATACGGACCGTTTTGCTGAAGACTATTCCTCCCAGAGAAATCACGGCAACTTCAGTCGTGCCCCCACCGATATCAACGATCATATTTCCAATCGGCTCCTGGACCGGAAGCCCCGCCCCGATCGCTGCGGCCATCGGTTCCTCGATCAGGCCCACACTGCGTGCTCCGGCCTGAGAGGCGGAATCTTCGACTGCTCTCCTTTCGACTTCCGTTATGCCGGAAGGCACTGCGATGACCATGCGCGGGCGAACAAGGGATTTACGATTATGCACCTTCTGGATAAAATATCGAAGCATCTGCTCCGTTACCTCGAAGTCGGCGATCACGCCGTCTTTCATCGGTCGGATTGCAACAATATCGCCGGGAGTTCGCCCGATCATCTGCTTTGCCTCGCTCCCGACCGCCAGCACCCGGTTGATCCCCTTTTTTATGGCGACAACAGAGGGTTCCCTTAAAACAACCCCCTGTCCTTTAACGTAGACAAGCGTATTTGCGGTGCCCAGATCGATCCCCATGTCATTGGAGAAGAGGCCTGCAATCGAATCGAAAATCATGTTCTTCCTTCCCCGAATCAGCGCTCTCGGGGCCACCGCCGCTTTTCTTACATATGCTTGTGTTGGAAAATGTAAATGTGTGTCGCGGATTTTACCATTTGGGGCCAAAAATGTCCACATCCGATTTTTGTACCCTTGTCT
>CAYZZY010000293.1:0-2144 GCA_964482745.1 uncultured bacterium | reverse complement strand
GCAAGAAAATTCGGGGTTTTAGCCGTCCATTTCCAGGCTGATGCGGCTTGGATTGTGTAGTGATTCAGATATTCTGTCCTCTGTTGCTTTCCAGAATATCGCAGGCCATTTTCAACGCAAAGGCGCAAAGCCCGCAAAGAAAGGCTTTAAAGAGAACAACATAGAAAAGGAGTGCGGAGAATCGAACCGCTCCTGCAAAGATCCGATAGACGCAAGGAACCACGGATCCTGCTTTATTGATTTCGGTCGTTTATATACCAGGCATTTGGAAAGTAAATTCGATTTGTCGCAACGCAGCATGCTATCGAATAAGATAAGCAGGCCTGATGAGGCATGCATAAAATCTTACAGTCGGTGAAGCTTAGAAGTCCGGCTGGAAAACATTTTATATGAGCATTGTTGCCGGGCCGGACAGCAAAGGCTGGCGCCTACCTATTTTTGCCCTTTCAGCTTTCTGAGGAGTCGTTCTTCATCGCTGATATTCTCGACGGCGGCCTCTTTGTATGCCTGCCATCGCCTGTTGGCGCGGTCCACATAATTTTTTAGCACAAGCAGCAATTCCGGCGCCGGCTCGCTATCCAACGTGGTGCTTACCTCTTTGCCGTCTTCGGAAAACGTGAAGCTTATCTGGTGCACGACACCCGATCTCGGGTCCGGCCTCTGGAACATATACTGCCATGTCTTCGAAACCCTTATCGGGAGGCTGTAGGTTATCGTATATTTTTTCTTCGAACCCGAACTTCCCGGAGAGGATTCATCCTCCCAATTGTTCCGAATGTGCACGGACTTGGGCTCAACTTCCTCTATATCGACTATGTCGTGAAGTTCCTCTTCTGCCATAATCCTCCTCCAGAATGTTCGCCATAGGTGTCTCGGACTCTAATCTAACGCCTGACCATTCACTCGATTCTCTGACGCCTGCTATTGTACACATATTTTCCGGAACGGGCAAGATATTTTGTCTGCTCGGCGGCTTATCCGATGACATCCGCTATGAGGTGGGCATATACCTGTTTCACCTTGATATTAATTCCATAGGAAAAGTAAAACAAAGCTTTGATTTGAAAATGGGGACATTCTTAACCCCACCATAGTGAAATTCTCACCCAAATATTCTTCACACGAGAGAGGGTAGAGAGGGATGAATCTCATTACCCATTCTTGACCTGTTTTAGGAGGGCGCAGGCTCGCAGGTTCTGCTTTGAATTGAATGAAGGTATGATTTGTGAGTCCGAATTATCAAATGCACAAGAACCGGGAAACGTGGCATCCTCATAACTACCCAATCCGTAAAAAGAACCGGGGATTGCAATCTGAGACTGCAATCCCCGCATGGTGCGGAAGGGGGGACTTGAACCCCCACGGGATTTCTCCCACTGGACCCTGAACCCAGCGCGTCTGCCAATTCCACCACTTCCGCTTTGTGTAGCAGCATCAATTCTAGTCAATAATCCTCTGGAAGTCAAGCAGGCCAAGGATGGCGTATCGCTATCTCTTGAGATTGCCGCTATTAAGGAAACTCATCGGTCTACTGCGGCTGGGTTTCGGGTTGCGTTTCCGAAGGCGGTGTATGCAGGTATCGGTGGGAGTAGGTGATTGAGCCGGTGGGGCATTCGTCGCGGCATTTGAGGCATCGGATACAGTCGCTGGCGTTTGGTCCTTCGTACACTTTCAGTCCCATCGGACACTGTTTGTAGCAGGTATCGCATTGTATGCAGGTGGTTGCGTTCCAGCTCATGCTGTACAGGCTCAGGCGGTTAAAGAGCGAGTAGAGGGCGCCGAGCGGGCAGGTCGTGCGGCAGAATGCCCGCTGGCTCACCACCATCCAACCGAGAAAGAAGAAGAGGATGGACAGCTTGATCATATAGAGCGACCCGATCTGGCTCCTGAGCTGGGGTTTGAGCAGCGGAAGCGGGATACCCGCCTCCAGCGTTCCCGCGGGACACACGAATTTGCAGAAATAGGGCTCGCCGATTCCAAACTCGTTAAGCAAAAACGCGGGCATGAGGATCACCATCACGAACAGAAAGAAGAATTTGCCGTAGGTCAGAAATCGAGGAATCCTGAACTTGGGAGATGGAATCTTGTAAAGATATTCCTGCAGGAGGCCGAACGGACATATCCAGCCGCAGGCCATTCGCCCG
>CAYZZY010000292.1:0-2153 GCA_964482745.1 uncultured bacterium | reverse complement strand
CTTTGTGGTGGCGCTGTGAATTGTGGCAAAGAACGAAGTCGCGGACATCCTCGGCCAATCCCCAGGGAGCACTGTACTACTTACCTTGGATTTCTTGAATTTTTGTCATGATTTTCATGCAATGTCATCTGTAAATCCAACAGATGACATTTGTTCGGGGCGACGGGGACTGTTCCTATTTACGGAATCCCGTCTTTTTGGATTCGTAGAAAAGGACCGTACCCGGAGCCAATGTTTGGTTGTGGCTGTGCCGCGCCGTGCACCACCGGTAATACCATATGTTTCATTGACCAGTGATAGCGCTCCAGCTTTCCATTTGTCTGCGGCTGGTATGGGCATGCGAAGTTGTGCTTAAGACCCACATCCTCAGTATTTCCTATTTTCCTTGGAAATCTTTGCCAAACAAGCCCGAGCCGTTATCAGAAATCCGTCGGGTATGCGTGAATCCATACTGAGGGATCAGCCTCGGTGACCTGGGGGGTGAAGACAACATGGCTTTCGATGCCCCTTTTCTTTGCAAGGGCCACAAGGCGATTACCATCTCAGCCAGATAGCCGCAGGCCAGTTTTCTAATAGCCCATGCGTTGACGCGGGGAACGGAACGGCGGCAAACCTTGGTTTAGGCTCATTCACAACCCAAATGTTTTCATCCGCCTGGTTCATGACAGGCAAATCAACAAAGAATGGGAAGCATTGGCCGGACAAATAGACAAGAAGAAGCTTTTGTGGCTGATTCCTAAAGCTTCCCGTTCTCTTTGAACCAGTCGATGGCGTTTTTGATGCTCTCGCGGATGGGTGTCTGCGGCATGCCGAGTTCTTCGACCGCCTTTGAGGAATCCCAGAAGGAATATTCGCTGCCCACGCGCACCCACGCGGCGGTCGTGACGGGTGGCTTGCGGGTTATCGCTGCCAGAAGCTGATAGAGATAGCCGGAAAAAACGGCGACGGATGTTGGAATCCTCATTGATGGCGACTTGCCGCCGCCGATCTGGGCTATCAGGTCGAAATATTCCTTGACCGACACGTTGGTGTTGCCGAGTACGTATTTCTCGCCGGGTTTCCCCTTCTGCATTGCGAGTACGTGTCCCTTTGCGGTGTCGTCGATGTCGGAAACGTTGATGCCGCCGTCGACATAGCCCGGCAGTTTTCCCTGGATAATATTGATGATCAGTTGGCCGTTGGGCGTCGGCATCATGTCTCGCGGGCCGCACGGATTGGTCGGATTCACGATCACGAGCGGAAGCCCGCGACGGAAATAATCGAGCGCGAGCTGTTCCGCGTGGAATTTTGACAGGTAATACGGGTCTTTCGTATGCCAGAGGTTGAATTGAGCCGTTTCGTCGGCGGGGCGTTCCTTGCCGTGCGCTCCGAGCGCGGCGACCGAACTCGTATAGACGACCTTTTTTATTTTCTTCTGGAGGCACGCCTCGAACACGTTCTTGCTTCCCTGCACGTTCACCCAATTCATCATTTTGGGATCGGGCAGCCAGATGGCGTAGATTGCCGCCAGGTGGAACATGCGGTCGCATCCCTTGAGCGCATCTATTATGGAATGAAAGTCCGTGATATCGCCGTACGCCAGCTCCACGTCGAGCCCCTCAAGGTTCCTGAGGTCGTCGCTCTTCCTTGCGAGAACCTTGATCTTGTCCTTGCCGTTCAATAGTTCCCGCACGACCGCTGAGCCGATATATCCCGATCCACCTGTAACAAGAATCTTCATAGGTTATCTCCGGCTGCCGTTATGGACGAATCCAACATGCAATTTATCGCACTGCCTCCGTCTTCCGCTTCCCGGGCGCCTTCTTTTTCAGCAGGGTCCGGGCAAGTTGTTTTCCAAGCCCGATAATCGTGAGCACGGTCGGCCGGTCGAGCGCTTCGGGGAACGTGCTCGCGTCGCAGACATACAGGCCCTCGACCTCGGTCTGCAGGTTCGTGTCCAGCATCTCGCCGATGCGAACCGTCCCGCTCGGGTGCGTCCCCCGGAGAGGCGATACAAAGATGGAGTCCGAATCGCAGCCCGCCTTCATAAGGATCTTCCTGCATACGATCGAAGCGTGATTCAATCGCTCCTGGTCGCGCTCGGTCATCGGCTTGCTTATCTTGCCTTCCATCGTGATGCCGCCCGCTATCTCGTCCTTCACCTTTATCATCAG
>CAYZZY010000291.1:0-2160 GCA_964482745.1 uncultured bacterium | reverse complement strand
GAATTCTTCTGAGTCCGTTGACGCAGCCTCCGGCGCGGCGGCTTCTTTTTTCTTTTTTGTTGCCGCGCCCAACTCCGTTCCCGGCACCTCGCGCCCTTCGAGAACGCGTGCCTTTGCGTCGAGCACCGCATCGGCGACGATCGTCGTAAAGAGCCTTATCGAACGGATGGCGTCGTCGTTACCCGGTATCGGGTAGGTAACGTCGTCGGGGTCACAGTTTGTGTCAACGACGCCGATGGACGGTATCCCCAGCTTATTTACCTCGGCGACTGCGATGCCTTCTTTCTTGGTATCGACAATAAAGATCGCGCCCGGCAATCCAGGCATATCTTTTATTCCGGCCAGGTTCTTGTCCAGCTTGTCCTTCTGCTTCAGGAGCTTGACTATTTCCTTTTTCTTTAAGGAACCAAAATTGCCCTCTTCTTCCATCTTCTCGATTCTTTTGAGGCGCCGGATGCTTTGCCTCATCGTCTCGAAATTGGTCAACGTGCCGCCAAGCCACCGATTTGTCACATAGAACATACCGCAACGTGCGGCTTGTTCGCGCACGGTTTCCTGCGCCTGTCTTTTGGTTCCCACGAAAAGAATGTTTTCACCCATCTCGACGGTTTCCCGAACGAAATGATAGGCCGCATTCACCTGCTTGACGGTTTTCTGTAAGTCGATGATGTAAACCTTGTTACGCTCGCCGAAGATAAACCTCTCCATCTTCGGATTCCACCGTCGGGCCTGGTGTCCGAAATGGACGCCGGCCTCCAACAACTGCTTCATTGTCACAATAGCCATCAGTAATCCTCCATAAATTGGTTTTTCCGCGGCCTTCGCACCAACGGGCAACCGGCATCACATTGCCGGCACCAACCCGTCGATTTGTCCACAAGACATAGCGAAGCCTGTGTAATAACCGGTCATCTAATATACCAGAAAAATCTTCCCATAGCAACCCTGATCGAATAGTGCGTCACTCCTCGGGTCAGAACGCTTGCCCGACACAAATATTCTAAGGCCAATTTCACCCCAAAGAACGCAAACAGAATCCGGGCCAATCTGCGAAAACTTGTCCTGAGCTTGCTTCGAGCTTGTCGAGTGGCCTGCCGAAGGATCTGTGGATAAAGAAAAGCAGTGGATTCCAGGGTCGAGGAGAGCTTTAAATGTTCATCCGCGGTTTGCTTTCTTTCATCTTCCCTCGCGTCCGTTGAACTTCTGACACCTCTCCCCTTGATGAGATGTAAAGCCTTGCTAAATATTATCTTATGTGTTCGCCATAATCAGATAATGGGGAATTTCCCATGATTACAGTGGTCCATCGATGCGGTGTTCTGTTTGACATATTTATGGGTGCATGGTATAATTACATTGAGGGATACTATGGGTCAGCGTTCATTAAATCCACTTGTTTTCACTACGGCTATGCCTAATCAGCTCGATCCGGCACTGAATCCTGTGCGCAATCCGCGTACCGGTGTCAATAATTCCGCCGACCGACTCGGGGCGGAAAACACTGTCCGTGGCTCCCGCAACGACCAGATCCTGATCAACGACCTGGATAATGCGGTCGGTGGGGTGCAGGCTGAGGACACATCGATCGACGCAGAACGGACCCCCCTGATTCCGACGGATCTTCAGCAGGAGGTCGGCCAAAGAGGAATGACCGAAAGAGGAGTGTTCCTGGACATCATCGCATAGGATATTCGCGAAAACTCGCTGACCGCTGCATCAGCAAAAAGAGACGAAACGAAAAATTCAACGAGCCCGATTCGGTACGGAGTCGGGCTCGTTTGTTATTTTCTTTTCTTTGAAGTAAGAAGTGAAGCTCCCCCGGCAGGAGCCGTGGGCAGCTTAGGGCTACGAGCAAGAAACGCTTGTGCCCATCGGGCGTCCGCCGCAAGGATCGACCTACTACGCTCAGTTCGCGCGCATGGGTTTGATTCGCCTGTGACATCATATCGATATCCTGTGCATGCCTGAGGCGAGAGCCTTCAGGAAAGCCGGATGCGGGAAATCTGCTTGTCCGGTTTGACGAGGGGGAGGGGTAATGCCCTCCCTACTCTACCGTTGAAAAAAGAGATTCTTCCTCCGCTTGTGGCGGGGTCAGAATGACAACCTCTGTAGTACTAATGTTCAGAATCGTGAATTTTTGTTGAGATTTTCATGCGCCAT
>CAYZZY010000290.1:0-2242 GCA_964482745.1 uncultured bacterium | reverse complement strand
CAGCACGCGTTGCTAGCGAGAAGGTGGGTAAGGTGTCGAACCTCGTCCTCGTCAAGCCGGCACACCTTCAACGCCTCGCTGACATCGAAATTCAAACACAGTTCCAGGATCTCGCTGAAACCCGTCGTGCGCTCCCTTATATAATCCTCGCCATATATCCTCGCATCCAGGATGATGGCAAGCATGGACTTCAGGAGGAGCGCGTCCGTTCCCGGTCGCGGTCGCAGGTGAATGTCGGCGCGAAGGGCGGTATCGGTCTTGCACGGATCGATCACAACCAACAGCTTTTCCGGGTCCTTCGAAAACCTCATTATTTCGGGGCGCGCCCGGTTCATCCCGTGGCTTCGCCACGCATTGCTTCCCCAGAGCACCAGCGCGTCCGCGCGCTCGACGTCGGGAAACACATGCAGGTACTGGCGCCCGAAAGCCTCCCCCTGCACATAGAAGAAGCCGGTCAACTCCTGGGCGAGCGCGGAATAGTGGTATCGGGAGCCGAGCGCCCTGAGCAGTCGAACGCCGAAGGCGGCTTCAAAGTGACAGGCCTGACCGCCGCCGCCCATGTAGGCGAGGCATCTGGGGCCATGAGTGTCCACGAGTTCCTTGAGTTTGGCCGCGATCTCGCTTGTCGCCTGCTCCCAGGATATCCGCTCGAAATCGTCTCCGACCCTCTTCAGGGGATGCGTCAGCCGCTCGGCGTGATCTTGAAAATGGGCCACCGACATGCCTTTTCGGCAGACGTACCCCTGGCTGCGAGGAGATTCTTTGTCACCGCGCACCTTTGTTATGCGATTGGCCTCGGTCTGCACCTCCAGACCGCAGTTGACCGCGCACAGGACGCATGTCGTTTTCTTCCATTCTGTCATTCTCTATCCCTCCGTCAAACTACTCGTATTTGTCCGAGTTCTTCAACACTGTCCGGTGCAAAGAATCCGGAAATTGTTTTTTTTATTCAGGGGACAGTCCTCTTTGGCTTGTCGAATTATATCGTATCCAACATCCAAATGCCAACTGACGTCGGCCTCCAAAAGGTGATTTCGAGGAATGTATGTGCCGGATAAATAACCTTTGCTATGAGAAGGCCTCGAATCCTTTGCTTGACTTATGGAGATGGAGTGAGATAATCTTTTGCCAACCGGCCGCAGATAATCACCCGCGCCGGCATATCAAACTATGATGATCTTCAGAGATGAACCCAAATCGGTCAACCTATCGCATGGAGGCTGTCGATGAGCAAGATTATTATCACTGCCGCGGTTACGGGTGCAGTGCATATCCCCACAATGAGCCCTCATCTGCCCCTCACCCCTGATGAGATCGTGGAAGACGCCGTGAAGGCCTGGGAAGCGGGAGCGGCAATAGCCCACATCCACGTGCGCCATCCCGAAAACGGCATGCCGAGCGCCGACCCGGAACTCTTCTACGAAGTGCACACCAAGATCAAGAAACGCTGCGACATGATCTTGCTCCCCACGACAGGAGGTGGAGCCAACCAGACAATAGAAGAGAAGCTGAAGCCGATTGCGAGGCTCAAGCCGGAAATGTGTTCCTTCGATCCGGCGCCCTTCAACCTCGGTCTTTTCCAGCTTGCGGAGCGGTTTGAGGAATTCAAGTTCGACTGGGAAAAGATGTACCTGGAAATGGTGAAAGCGGCCACCTTCGCGCCTACTTTCAACGACGATCTTGAGTATGCGAGGACCATGCTGGAGTGTGATACAAAGCCCGAGTTCGAGATGTACGAACTGGGCCACATTGGTTATGTGACCTGGTTGATTGACGAAGGGTTGGTCAAACTGCCGCCTCATTTGCAGTTCGTGTTCGGCCCGATGGTCGGCTGGATGCCTCCTTCGGTCAAGCACCTTGTCATGATGTACGAAGAAGCCGTCGACCGGCTCGGCGAGAACAAGTTCACCTGGTCGGTGGCAGGCGCCGGCAGGCACCAGATACCGCTCGCCGCGACGGCCATGGCGATGGGCGCGCAGAACGTCAGGGTGGGCATGGAAGACTCTCTCTATGCCGGCAAGGGAAAGCCCGCTACATGCAGCGCGGACCAGGTGAAGATGGTCGTCAACATCGCCAGGGAAATGAGCCTGGAACCGGCCACCCCGGACGAAACCCGCGAGATCCTTGATTTAAAAGGCTTGGACAAAGTGGACTTCTGATCGTCGCGAGGGAATAGCGCTTCTTCGATATATTCGTAATACGGCGTGGCATAGCCGCAATCAAACACCGGCTCTGGGTACAG
>CAYZZY010000289.1:0-2248 GCA_964482745.1 uncultured bacterium | reverse complement strand
GAGCAGTTTCTCGAATTTGTCTGTTCCGATGAGGGAAAAGGGGTTTTCGAGAAGTGGGGGTATACAACGCGCGAGGAGGACGCCCGCAGGTATGCGCCGGACGCGGCGATCGGCGGGGATTACGCGCTCCCTGAAGGATGGTGAACAGATCGCATGTCACATTCATCGAGTAACGCATCGGGATCGGCCCATCGTTTCTCACTCCTCCCGGGAAAGATGCTTTTTGCGCTGCCCTTGCTCTTTATCGTTTCCTTCTATGTGCTCATACTGGTTCTTACCTTTCAGAATCATCCTCCCGTAAGAATATTCGGGCTCATGATATCCGTAGAGATCCGCCATGCAATTTTCCTGAGCATGACGACCGCCACGGCTTCGAGCCTGATTGCGATGGCGCTCGGCGTCCCGACCGCCTATTTCCTGGCGCGCCGCCAATTCCCGGGCAAGGGGCTCATAGATGCACTGCTTGACATTCCAGTGTTCCTCTCACCGATTGCAATAGGCGCGCTGCTCCTCGTCGCCTTCAGCAGCCCGCAGGGAAGGTGGCTGCAGGATAGCCTGTTCGATGTCGTCTTCGAGATTCCAGGCATCATCATTGCACAGGCGACCATCGTGACTGCGCTGGCCGTGAGACTGATGAAGGCGACATTCGAGGGTATCCCGCCAAGATACGAAAAGGTCGCTCGCTCGCTGGGGTGCACCGAGTGGCAGGCGTTCCGAAAAGTCGTGCTTCCGCTCTCCAGGAGCGGACTGCTTGCTTCGGCTATTCTCGTGTGGGCGCGGGCGGTCGGCGAATTCGGCGCGACGGTAACCCTTGCGGGCGCTACCGAACGCAAGACCGCCACCATCCCAACATCTATCTACCTTGGTTTTGCAAGCGCCGACGTGGGGCGCGCGCTGACGCTGGTTATAATCCTGATCCTGATTGCGACGCTGGGCCTTGTCGGCCTGCGGAGGATAGCGGGCCGGACGCTCGAGCTATGATAATCCTTGACAAAATCGGATTGACCCTCGGCGATTTCTCGCTCACCGATATCTCGTTTTCGGTGGGAGAAGGAGAGTATTTTATCCTTCTCGGGCCCTCCGGAGTCGGGAAGACCGTGCTCCTGGAAACCGTGGCCGGCCTGGCTCCCGTGCAGAGCGGAAAAGTGCTCCTCGACAATAATGACGTCACCGCCCGGCCTCCCGAAGCACGCCCGATCGCGTACGTGCCGCAGGATGCATCGCTGTTTCCTCACCTGAGCGTGGAAGACAATATCCTGTTCGGCGTGCGGGTCCGTCGCATACCCGAATCGAAGTGGCGCTCCCTGTTCGACGACCTGGTCGAATCCCTCCAGATCGGAAAGCTCCTGGATCGGAATCCGGTCAAGCTGAGCGGTGGCGAGCGCCGGCGTGTTTCATTCGCGCGAGCCCTGATCACATCGCCGCGCATTCTGCTGCTGGATGAGCCGTTCAGCGGTCTCGACCCGCCCATACGCCGCGAGTTGCAGATGCTGGTCAAACGCCTGCACCGGCATCTCAAGGGCACATTTCTTCACGTTACTCACGACCGGGAAGAGGCGTTCATCCTTGGCGACGTCGTGGCCGTCATCATTGACGGCAAACTCGAGCAGATCGCAAAGAGGAACCAGGTATATTTCCATCCGCGAACCCTCAACGTCGCACGCTTCACGGGCATGGAGAACATGATCGAGGCCGAGATTGTCAACGTGGCCGACGAATCCTCGCGCTTTACCGTGCAATGGGCACAGAACGAGCTGGTTGTCGAATCGGACCGATATCTGCCGAAAGTGGGAGAAAGTGTTACGCTTGGCTTTCGGGCCGAAGAGGTCATGCTCATCAAGCCCGACAGGGCGATTCGAGAAGGGCGTGCCGTCAACGTCTTGAATGGCACAATCGAAGAGATCCTCGAGAAAGGACCCACCCATTCTTTTGTTATCAAAGAGGATGCTTCCGGCCAATCGATCAGGATGGAACTGCCCAACTTCCTCTACCGGCGTTACGAGTTTCACGAAGGCCAGCCGATCAGCGTGCGGATACGCCGCGACAAGTTCTGCATCATCGAGGAGTAGTCGGCGAAAAAAACCCTCAACCATAACAAGCTCTCACAACACCTCTTTCCATTCGATCCATTTTTTGCAATAATTAATGATAGTATGTTAGGATTTTGAAGATATTTCGGATACAGGCCCGACCCTTTTACCCCCGTCGGGAATCGTTGAGCGAAAAGTATACGGTTCTGCGATGCTTC
>CAYZZY010000288.1:0-2252 GCA_964482745.1 uncultured bacterium | reverse complement strand
GAGCCGCTGATGTCCGCTTCAAGCGATTCAGTGTCCAGACGTCCGATTTCGATACTGCCCGAGCCGCTGATATCCAACTTGATTGAGTCACTGTCCACGCCATCGATAAGGACGCTCGCCGATCCGCTTAAACCAACAGAGAATTGTTCGGCTTTCAGACGGGGCGCCTCGGCGGTTCCGGAGCCGGAGATCGAAATCGCATTCAGATCCTTGACGGTCAAGTAGTAGTTGATCGGCTCCGTGGGATCCAGGTTGATCCTATCCTCGGTTTCGATTATCAATGCGTTGCCGTGCACTTCGGTCTCGATATGCGGAAGCAGATTGTCCTCGGCCTCGATGCGCAAATGCTCTTTGTCGCCCAGTTCGATCTTGAGATTGCCAAGGCCGGACAGGTGAACCTTATTAAAACCGCTCACATCACGGTGCTCTTCAACGACATTTCCCGAGCCATGTACAGTCTTTAGAAAAATTCCCCCGAGACAAATCCCCGTAACGCACATACCGACGAGAGCCAGAATCAACATCAATAGGGGCCACCGGTTCTCCTTCATTTTGTTTTCCTCCTGCTATTTGCTTTTTTGTCGCTCTTGCCTTGGGCCGTGCATCTTCATGGGGAAACGGAAATAACGTCTCATTATACCTTAAGCATCTTGACTTCGGTCATGCCTTTCTGCATGATATATAGATTGCTTCGTCGCCCTGCTCCTCGCAATGACAAATATTTGGCTGCGCCTATGCTGCGCCGAGTCCCTGTGGTGAAACGCGTTTTAAGAAGAAAGGCATTAACTCACCACAGAGAATACGGAGAAAGACTCAACGCCAAACATGATCCTTATCATGTCAATCTTTTGTCGGGCGTGCCATGCTACGCTCCATAAAATCCGTGCAATCCGTGAAATCTGTGGTTGATGGGTCTTTTTATCTCTCCTGGTTATTAAGATTCTTTTTTGCGAATAAATTCGCACCTACAAGACGCTTGACTCTGCATTTATCTGTGTTCATCGGCGTGCATCTGGAGCGCCAGGCTTAGCCTGGCTGATCTTATAACCTGAAAGGTGGTTATCCTGTTAATTGCTCGTTCAACAGGTAGCGGAGCGGGCGGCATTAGCCGAAGCCCCGCCGAGCGAACGCGCGAGCCGTAGCGCAAGCGAACCCGATTCGGCCTCGTTACGCTAGTGGAGTGTGGCCAGCCCGCCAGAGAGTGGTGAAGCCCGTCGCCAATGGTCAAGCAACGAGCGAGTGCAGCCATTGGGCCTCCCGGGGTGGTTGGGGACAGCGCGCGTGGACAGATCAGTCGAGGAACCTGGGAGAGCCGGCACGGTGGTGGTGATGGCACCAACGCGAGGCGGGAAGACATAACCGTTTTGTGGCCGTGTCGGAGGTCGGAGGGGTTCATAGTAGCTTTGAAGCGGCTAATCCCCGTGGAGCGAAGGGACCCTACTGAAGGAGCGTTTTCGTAAGAGAGGAGGAGTGCCGATTGGCAAAGAAGCCTATTACGGAAGAAGCGAAACCATCCAACGATGGCTTGTCGCCGAAGCTCTCTTCCTTGAGACGAAAGCTGGGCCAAAAGGCCAAGCAGGAGCCGAAGTTCCGCTTCTATGCGCTGTACGGCCACATCAGCCGTGACGACGTGCTGGAAGCGGCATGGGCAAGGGTGCGCCGCAACAAGGGCGCTCCCGGCGTGGACGGTGTCACGTTTGCGCGTATTGAGATGGGTGAGGGTGGTGTGGAAGCGTTTCTGAAGGATATCCAGCAGGCGCTTCGCACGAAGACGTACAAACCTCAGCCCGTTCTCCGCGTCATGATCCCGAAAGCTGATGGAAGGATGAGACCACTGGGCATCCCGACGGTGCGTGACCGCGTCGTGCAGATGGCGGCGCTGTTGATTATCGAACCGATCTTTGAGGCGGATTTCGAGGACTGTTCCTACGGGTTCCGTCCGGGTCGGGGAGCACATCAAGCACTGGAGGAGATCCGTGGTCATCTTTTGTCGGGTTACTGTGCGGTCTATGACGCGGACCTGAAAGGGTATTTCGACTCGATTCCCCACGACAAGCTGATGGCGTGTTTGCGGATGCGAATCTCCGACACCCATGTAGTGAAGCTGATCCGGATGTGGCTTAAGGCGCCGGTGGTAAAACCGAAGCGTGGAGGTGGAGGCGGTGGCGCGGGCGGCATGGCGCGTCGTACGATGAAGGGGACGCCGCAAGGCGGAGTAATTTCGCCCCTTCTTGCCAACATCTACCTGCACT
>CAYZZY010000287.1:0-2258 GCA_964482745.1 uncultured bacterium | reverse complement strand
CTTGCCGCCGGCCGTGACCTGCTCGCGCCCGGTTACCTCGTACTCCACCGCATACTTCTCATCCTCGTAGAGCACCGTGAAGGCGTCGGAATCGCCGACCTCCATGGGTTGATAGCTGAAAATCAGGCCCAGGGTCGCAGCATCGATGACGCCGTCATCAAGGGTGAGCGTCTTCTTTTTCACCTCCCCCTCCTTTGATCTTGTATAGTGGGCCTCGCCGGATTCATAAAAGAAGGAGGTTTCGGTCTCCTTGACTCTGGACCACTGCTTCTCGGCGGTGCTGATTTTTTGTGTCCTTCCCGTAAAAGAATCGACGACGGCCTCAATACTCGCCCTGAACCTCCAGAGCAGGTCCGCAATGCGGGAGGTGCGAACTGTCCCCGTGATTCGATAACATTGGCATCCGTCAATGATTTCCATGTTCACGGCGATTTCGCTCTCGGCCGCGGGGATCCCGCTCCAGCTGAATTTGTACAGGTATTTCCCTTCGGGGATGTGCCAGGCGACCGGCAGGCCGCGCGGCGTAAGGTTGACGGGGGCGCGAGATTGTTCGTCTGAAGCGAGGAGCGCTCGAGTGCCGACAAAAAAGAAGGCAGCCAGGATCGCTGCGAGAAGTATCGTGAGGGGGGCGAACGAGCGCATTGAAGATGGGCGGGGGAAGGGATTTCTCATGTGCGCTTCAGCTTGGCCTCGATCTGCTTCAGCAGGACCAGGAGTTCGTCGAGGTCGAGCCGCTCGAGGAATCCTCTTGGCTCAGGAATATCCAATAGATCCTCGATTCTCTCGACAAGAGCGCTTTTGGACAGTTTCTTGATCTGCGCCTTGATGCGCACCTCGAGCGAGTCCAGATCAAAGGGCTTTGTAAGATAGTCGTCGCCGCCGCATTTCTGCCCCTCTATTCTGCTCTGGGCGTCGTCCACGGCGGTCAGGAAAATAATCGGGATGCCCTTGAGCTTGGGGTCGGACTTGAGCACCCGGCACAGCCAGAATCCATCCATCTTGGGCATCATCACATCGAGCAATATCAGGTTGGGCTTTGAGTTTTTCACCTTTTTGAGCGCTTCCTTGCCGGTGCGCGCCTGTGCCACCGCGTATCCTTTCGCCTCCAGGAAAGCGCGAGTTATGTCGAGGATATCGGCATCATCGTCTATGATGAGAATCTTCGTTTTATCGTTCTTCTTTGTCGCCATTCTATTTCACCCCCTGCGAATCACCGCGAACATCGCGGAGTTTCAACACCGGGATTTCATCCCTTCTCGGGTGGGAATCTCTTCATCAATTCATCGTATAGCTTATTGCCGATGGCCAGGCCGATTTCAATAAATTCAGGCCCGTAGCGCCTCCCGGTTTCAGACCGGAACGTGCCTGCTATCTTCTTCACGCCGTCCACGCCTTTGGGGAAATGGGCGAGAAGCGCCCTGATGGGGACGTCTTCGGGCGAGATCATCTCCCAGAGCGTATCCGTGAAGTTGTCGGGTCCCCACCGGAACTTGTCCGCGTCATAGAGCGCATCGCTCAGGAGCTGGCCTTCCGGACATCCAACCGGCGTCGGCTCCGTGAACGCCTCGTGATTCCGGATCGAATGGATGATCCACTCGCGCTCATCCTCCTCCAGCGGAAAATCCGCCAGGATCTCGGCTGCGGCCAGCGCGCTCTGATGTGCGTGGTTCGATGTGCGTCTCTTCACATCGTGAAGGATGGAGGCCAGCAGCGCCAGGAAGACCGCCCTGTCCGTCTGTTCGGCCGTGGCGCCAAGCCGGGCCGATTCTTGATGCACGATCGCGCCGGCATCGATGGCGACCTTCTCCAGATGCGCAAGCCCGTGGCCGAAGTCCTCGTCCCTCATTTTCACGATGTCGCGAGACCTCTCGAGGATCGGGTCGGTAGAGAGCATCTGGCGGGAGATATCCCGTTCCCGGCCCAGCTCCGTACAGAACCTTGGCGCGACGAAGGTTGCGGCTATTTCACCGGCCAGCGCTCTGGCCACCTTGTAATCCTGCGCAGCCGTCATCGGACCTATCCCCTTGAAATCAAGGCACAACAGTGCAAAATTATAGCACAGCCACCCCCCTTTTTCAACTTCACGAGCCCTTCGTATCCTTCGTTCTTTGTCATTCTGAGCCCTTCGGCATTGCTCAGGATAAACTCCGCGAAGAATCTCAGAATTCCGGGGACATGGATTTCTCGGTCCCTTTACCCGTTTCCCCCTTTTTCCCTTTCCGCTGCCGCATTGCGGACAGGTTTGGGCAAATGCGGAC
>CAYZZY010000286.1:0-2283 GCA_964482745.1 uncultured bacterium | reverse complement strand
CATTTAATTGCCTTTCGTAGGGGCACGGCGCGCCGTGCCTCTGCCGTCGTTCCTGCGTTTCTGCGCATAAAAACGTAACAGTTTTTTTGAAAACCAGTACTTAATCGGACAATGGAATCCAGTTTTGAAATCGGTCTCGGAGAAGCGGCTATTTCAATCACATTTGCGGAAAGGAGCAAAGGAGCATGAAACTGACATTGAAGGACGGCGAGCTATTAAAAGTGCGTTCCAACGCATTAATCCTGGGCGTTTTCGAAGAGGGTCTCGATGGCATCGGCAAGCGAATCGACAAAGAGGTGCGAGGGACGATCTCCAAGATCCTCGATCCCGGCGAGTTCAAGGGAAAACTGAACGCTACCGCAATCATTCATACCTTCGGTCAGATTCCGACAGAGCGACTTTTGCTTGTGGGGCTGGGGAAACAGGCCGAGTTCACTCTTGAGAAACTGAGACAGGCAAGCGGAGCCGCTGCCGCATGCGCGCGAGATAAGGGCCTTGCAACAGTGACGTCGTCACTGCATTTGCATGATGTCGCTGGTGCGACCCCACATGAAATCGGGCAAGTCATAGCAGAAGGTGCGACACTGGCCCTCTACCGATTTGGAAAATACAAGACCGAGAAGGAAGATGACAAGGAGAAATCGAAGGAACTGAAATCGCTCATTCTTCCGGAGAAAAATGCTCAACGGAGGCAGGAACTTGTCAGAGGCGCCAATACGGGCGCAAAGATCGCCGCGGCCGTCAGCCAGGCGCGCGACCTTGTGAACGAACCTGCGGGAACGCTCACGCCGACGGCCCTGGCGAACCGCGCAAAAGCACTGTCGCGTGAGCATGGATTCAAGTGTACCGTGCTCATGCCGGACCGTATCAAGAAACTGAAAATGGGCGCCCTGCTCGGCGTCGCGCAGGGCAGCCACCAGCCGCCACGGCTGATAGTCCTCAAATACAACGGAGACAATTCGGGCAGCCGACCTCTGGCGTTTGTGGGAAAAGCGATTACCTTCGACAGCGGCGGCATCTCGCTCAAACCCGCCCAGGGTATGGCCGAGATGAAGACCGACATGTCGGGCGGGGCGGCCGTGCTGGGAGCGGTCTGCGCCGCTGCAACGCTCAAGCTCCCCATCAATATCGTGGGAATCATTCCGGCGACCGAAAACCTGCCGGGTGGCGGGGCCTACAAACCGGGCGATGTGCTTCGCTCGATGTCGGGCATCACCATTGAAGTCGACAATACGGATGCTGAAGGCCGCCTGATCTTATCCGACGCGCTCACCTATGCCGACCGCTACAAGCCGGCCGCCATAATCGATCTCGCCACGCTCACCGGCGCATGCGTGATCGCTCTCGGCCATGTGAACACCGGTCTGATGGGAAATGATGACGATCTGGCAAAGAAGATGGAGGACGCGGCCCGCATCACGTCCGAGAAGGTCTGGCGCCTGCCGCTCGATGAGGAGTATGCGGAACAGATAAAAAGCGACATCGCGGATGTGAAGAACGTCGGGGGCCGGCCGGCCGGTACCATCACGGCGGGACTGTTCCTCAAGAAATTCGTCAAAGATACTCCCTGGGCTCACCTCGATATCGCAGGAACCGCGTGGTCTGACAAGGCGCGGCCTTATTGTCCCAAAGGCGCAACCGGCGTCGGGGTAAGATTGCTCACGCAATTGGCGATAGGCTGGGGAAAGAAATAGACAGGCCCGCTTCGCGGATTCGAAGTCCGAGTAGCATCATCTGGGAAAACTTTAATAGGCCCAGAGGCTTATAAATCAAGGCCTCTGGGCCTTTATTTTTGACTTTGTTTGACTGTTTGAACCTTTTAGCCACAATTTTGGCCACACTCAGCATCCTGTTCTGCCCTTCACCCGCCATTTCAGGCCTTTTTATACAAAAATCGCTGCTTTCTGCTATACTCTATATATATGAACACCCGGCAGCACCTACGTTTGATTTACATCCGCATGGCTAATTCAAAAGTAGATCATTATAGACATCGAGAAGCTTGCCGGTACCAACCTTGGTTCAAAGGCCGAACGCGAGCATATTTCAAAACAATATTGCTCCGAAGGCGAAGAGGAAGCCGCGAAGATCAGGGCGGAGACCATTAAGGGACTGGGCGATGGAAAGGCAGTTCCGATATATACCAAGGCGTATTCTTCCCACGAGAAATTCTACAAGTTTGTCCAATCGCTTGAGGCAATAGAGAAATCCGCCGGCGAAAATGACCAGCTTATAGTGAGCGCTACGGGCGGCGTGCATCAACATTTGAAGTGAACAAAGTTC
>CAYZZY010000285.1:0-2289 GCA_964482745.1 uncultured bacterium | reverse complement strand
GTCCGTTGCCGCTCTTTCCAAATTGGCATGACGCCAAACCTCAAATGCCCATTCAGCACGGTCATCTCTCAATAATTCATTTGCAGGAAATACAAAATCCGAATACTGCGCTGCTCCCCCTCTGTCCGCGCGCCGAACAGACCCCCGAGAATTTTTGTCTCCCTCAAACTCTCCTCTTCATCTTTGATAGAAGAGTACAACAACGGGATACGGCTCTCGGATGATACCGGCGTATCCGCTCGTCTATAGAGACCCCAAAGAGCCGATGCGCAACTTGCGCCGTCGCCATCGGTCTCTCGTTTGTATATCGTCCAGAGGGGCGCATAATGCCTGTCGAACCCTATCTCATCATCAAACCAGAGCAAAGACAACAGTCTGAGACGAGTGGACCCATCCTCGGCCCGGCGGAACCGCCATAACGGCCAGAATCTGGACTTGTGTCGGACTTCACGAGAACCCGAAAACTCCGTTTCGGATGACCAGAACGGAAGAAGACGGGCTTCCTTTACCTTGGATTCATCCCCCAGACCATATTCTCGCTGCTGCCAGAAAGGCCAGAGCAAGAATCGTGTCTGACTGTCCTCGGTCTTTCTGAAGCCATAGAGAGGCCATATTTGGTTCCGATATCTGCTGCCCTTCTCCATGACAATGAAAGGCCAAGGTGCTGAGTATTGCTCGAAATCGCGAGCGAAATTCTGCTCACGCGTGAAAAAAGGCCACAGCACCGAACGGTAGCGTCTCCTCGTGCTGTCTTCCCCGGCATAAAAAGGCAAAATCAAGATTCTGCGACCAATCTGGTCCGTATCAAGATTGAATGTCTGCCGGTGAAATATCGGCCATAGCCAGAATTCGTTGCGAAATTCACCTTTCCTCTCGAATTTCCCATAGAGCGGCCAAAACCTGAAACCATTATAATCGCCTCCGTCCGAAAACGACAGCACGGGCCAGAGATAGTTGCGCTGATGAAGCTCATTCTTAGAATATTCCATATAGAGCGGAAACAGGCGAAAGCGGATTTCATCCCTTCCGAGAAAATTATTGAGGTCCCCGTATATGGGAAACAGGGCGAATGATTTACCATATTCACTTGAGTAACCGCCATAGAGAAAAGGAAACAGCATGTAGTAACTTTCATATTCCTCGCCATCCCTGTATTCGTAAATATCCCGCCAGTATGTATAGACGGGCAGCACTCGAACCGTCAAATCTCGATCGTATCGCTTATACAGGAAAAAAGGCCACAAGAACTGGTGGCGCTTCTCCGAGTCGTCCGCGGTTTCCCTCTTAAAATAGAAAGGCACGAACGAAAACTCCCGCCACTCGTCAGTCTCTCTAATCGATAGAAAGGGCGGGATACTGAACTTCAGCGTATCATCTTCGCTTCCGGCAACAGGGCATTGCGACCGGGAATCATCTGCATCGGGTAAACTCTCGGCGGCGGCGATATCACAGACCGATAGCACGCTCAGGACAAGGCAACATACAAAAAGTGCGGGAATGATATAATTTAGCGCCTGCCCTGAACCCGGAACCGATGTCTTTTTCGGAAAACCGAACAGCAAAGCGGGGTTTATCATCTGGGTACCGATCGTGGATCAGGCAGTCCCTGCAAAAACTGCTGCACATATTCGTTGTCGCTTTTTATTATTTCGGAAGGGGGCCCTATCGCTATAATCCTGCCCTCATGAATCATAATGACCTTGTCGGCAACTTTGAATCCGTGCATCAGGTCGTGGGTAACAATCATCATTGTCATCCCGGAGACTTCCTTCAATCTCAATATCAATTCATCAATGCCGTTTGAAATTATGGGATCCAGACCGGCGCCCGGCTCATCAAAGAAAAGGCACCTGGGATTAAGCGCGAGCGCCCTGGCCAGGCCTGCCCGCTTTTTCATGCCCCCACTCAGTTCCGCAGGCATCATGTTCTCGCACCCGTCAAGATCCACGAGTCTAAGCTTCTCTTTCACGATCCCTCGGATTGTCTCTTCGTCATAATGCCTGTGCTGGCGTATGGGAAAAGCGACGTTCTCTCCGACCGTCATCGAATTAAAAAGGGCCGCTCCTTGAAAGAGCATCCCGAAATCGCGTCTGATAAGGTTCAGTTCCGGTTCACTGATATTTATGATATCGGTCCCATCGACCAGTATGCTGCCTGATTCGGGTTTGACCAGACCGAGAATAAGACGCAACAGCGTGCTCTTGCCGACGCCGCTCCGCCCGATGACAACCGTCGTTTCATCTTCCGACAGGGTGAAGGTAACATCATCCAAGATGGTTGTGGCGTTAT
>CAYZZY010000284.1:0-2301 GCA_964482745.1 uncultured bacterium | reverse complement strand
AACCTCAGAAACTCCCCGATTGTCATTCCCCGGCTCGACTGGAAAATCCATGGCCTTCTCTTTGAGCAACACGCCGCATAATCCCAATTTTCAACGCCAGGGAACGCAAGTCCTCTCATAACCAATTGCATAATAATAAGATAGGGAATTCCGCGAGAAAGCCGATTGACAAGGGGTCCGGATTTTGGATACAATCATAGTATCCCTTCTCATTCGCACGGACCGATTTTCTTTCAGGTCTCGCGGATAAACTCGCAAACGGCGCGAAGGCTTTTTCCACGGCGGCTTTGAGTTTCGTCTTGCATCCATCGTGGCAAAGATTCAAATGGGTATGCGAACCATTATCCATGTTGACATGGATGCTTTTTACGCATCCATAGAGCAGCGTGACGATCCGTCACTGGCGGGCAGGCCGGTCATCGTCGGCGGCGTAGGCGGGCAGAGGGGAGTTGTATCGGCGGCTTCCTACGAGTCGAGAGAATACGGGGTTCACAGCGCGATGCCGCTCAAGCAGGCGCGCCGCCTGTGTCCCGACGGGGTGTTCCTGCCGGTCAATATGGAGAAGTACAAGGCGGCTTCCGAGCAGCTTCGTTCCATATTCACAAGCTACACCCCGCTCGTCGAGCCCATATCGCTGGACGAGGCTTTTCTCGACGTGACGGCCAGCATACGACTGCGGGGAACCGGAGAGCAAATCGGGCGCGAGATAAAGGAACGAGTAAGGAATACGCTCGATCTTACCGCGTCGGTGGGCATCGCTCCCAATAAGTTTCTGGCAAAGATGGCATCCGAGCACGGGAAGCCCGACGGCTTTGTTGTGATAAAGCCGGGCGCCGAGACCGAGTTTCTGCGTGATCTTCCGGTGCGCAAGATCTATGGCGTCGGAAAGGTAACGGCCCGCCGCATGGCCGAGAACGGGATCCAGACCATCGGCCGGGTGGCGGAGATCCCGCTCGAAGAATTGAAGCGGCTTTTCGGGAAGCACGGCCAGCGGCTTTATGAGCTTTCGCGCGGCATCGACAACAACGAGGTCGTCGCAGAAGCCGAGGCGAAATCGATAAGCCACGAGACGACCTTCGACGTCGATGTGGATGACGTGGAAGAGATCCGAAAAACGGTCTCTTCGCTGTCGGATCGCGTCAGCGTCAGGCTCAGGCAGGAAGAGCTTGCCGCAAAGACAATCGGCATAAAAGTCAGGCTTGCCGATTTCACGACAACGAGCAGAGAACGGACCCTTGCGGAGCCGGTGAACGCGGACAACCTGGTCTTTTCGGCCGCGTGGAACCTGTTCCAGAGCGTTCCGCTGAAGGGGCAAAAGATCAGGCTCCTCGGCGTCGTGGCAACGGGCTTCGACGAGCCCTCCGGACAGTTGGACCTATTCTCGGATTCGGGCGAGCGAAGCCGCAAGACCATGAAAACAGTGGACAACATCCGGAAGAAGTTTGGCGATTCGGCCATAGGGCGAGCCTCACAGGTGGAATCGACGGACCGAAACACAATCCGAACCAACGGATCGCAGGATGCAGGAAAGGATCAAGAAGTTTGATGGACAAGAACTACATGAACAAACTTATTAGTGATATCCAGGAGTACCTGAGGGAAGAGGACGCGCGATCACAGGTGAAGCGCCAACCCCTGGACGCGCCCGAGCCGATTGCAGGCTGGAAACTGCGATTGCGCCGACCGGCGTATTCGGTGCTGATCACGCTATTCTCGGCATGCGCGCTGGGCTCCCTCACGGTAGCCATTCTTCTGCTGGGCATCGTGGGCGGCCCGGGCACGGACACGATCGGAACGATATGGCTGCTCATCGCCGGCGGATGCGGGGTATTTTTCTCGTCACTGTTGATTTCGGTGTGGAAGCGACTTGTCGTGCTCATCCAGATCGAGGAGAACACACGGCTTATTCTTGACAGCAGGATGAGGACCAACGAAATTCTGGAGCAATTCTCTCAGAATCTAAACTGAGGCTTTCCGGGAATATAACGAGAGACACAGACCGTGGCCGGTTTACCCCCCTCGTATCCACTTCGCGAGAGTGATAATGACAACGATGGGGAGCGCAGCGAGTAACCAGGCTTTGTTCTCCCATGCCCAGGGCAGCAGAGAGTTGCCAACGAAGTTGATGAACCACTGAATCGCTCTGCTCAATATATCATCGATAGACCCCATTATCTCCCCCTCTCTATAACAGAATGCCACGCGTATCATTTGACAAGCTTCCTGCGGGAACAACAACATCATCTTGATAGCATACGAATAAATTCGAACCTACAAGTCGCTGGAAGTCGGCATTGTCCG
>CAYZZY010000283.1:0-2314 GCA_964482745.1 uncultured bacterium | reverse complement strand
CGCCGCTCACGTTCCGCTTCCGCCTGTCGAGCCATGGCGCGCTGCATCTCCTGCGGCAGGTCCACATGTTTGACCTCGACATTTGATACCTTGATCCCCCACGGGTCGGTCTGGCGATCGAGTATTTCCTGGAGTTCATGGTTGATTTTGTCGCGCTGGGCGAGGAGTTCGTCAAGTTCGGCCTGACCGAGCACGCTTCGCAGGGTGGTCTGCGCCATCTGTGAGGTGGCGAACATATAGTTCTCCACTTCGATCACCGATTTGGTCGGTTCCATCACGCGGAAATAGGCAACGGCATTTACCTTGATCGAAACATTATCGCGCGTGATGACGTCCTGCGGCGGCACGTCGAGAGCAAGCAGCCGCAGGCTGACGCGCACCATCCGGTCAATCGGCCAGAATACCATGATTATCCCGGGTCCCTTTGGTTCCCCCAGCACCCGGCCGAGTCTGAAGATCACGCCGCGCTCGTATTCGTTCAGTATACGGACGGAACTCAGTACGTAGAGAATCGGTAGAATGATGATCAATAAGAATCCCATTTGGATTTCCTCCGTTTTCGGTCAGCCTGGGTTTGTGCCGTTATCGCTTCTGATATCTGTCATTCTTTCTGATTGCCTTCGACTATCACGGTCATCCCGTCCACGCGAGTGATCCTGACCTCCGCGCCAAGGTTGATAGGGCTGTCGCTGCGGGCATTCCATATTTCGCCGTGCACGTAGACTTTCCCCTCCGGGGAGATATCCGTCTCCGCCCGGCCGACAAGTCCCACGAGGCCCTCCTGTCCGACCACGCTTTTCTTTGTGTGCGCGCGTATGACGAGCGTCAAAAGGAAGATCACAATCGCGGCGGTGGTCAGCACCATGGGGAAGATGACGGAGTTGGAGACCTTAAGGAAATCATACGGAGTATCCATCAACATAATCGATCCCAGCGTCATGCACACGAGCCCTCCTATGGTCAGAAGTCCATAACTGGCAATCTTGGCTTCCGCGACAAAGAGTATGATCGCGAGTATGATGAGCAATACGCCCGCGTAGTTGACCGGCAATGTCTGGAATGAGTAAAAAGCGAGAATCAGGCAGATAGCGCCTGCAATGCCGGGGAACCCGATGCCGGGGTGGGTTACCTCGAACAGCAGGCCGAAGAAACCGAGCATCATCAATATATACGCGATGTTCGGGTTGGAGATGGCATTGAGAATTCTCTGGCGGGTATTCATCTGTTGATACTCGATGTCGGCTTCTTTTGTGGCAAGGACCACAGGGCCGGAGGGAAGCTGGACCTCTCTGCCGTCTATTTTTTCGAGCAATTCATCGAGATCTTTGACGACAAGATCGATTACGTTTTTCTCAAGCGCTTCGGATTCCGTGATGGAGGAGCTTTTGGTGACGGCCTCGACCGCCCACTCTTCGTTGCGGCCTCGTATGCGCGCGATACCGCGCGTCCATGCGATGGTGTCCTTCATCACCTTGTCGCCCATGGTCGAGCCCGTGGATTCCTCTTCCGGTTTCCCTTCTTCCCCTGCCTCCTCCGATGGCTTCTCTTCGTCCTCCTGCGGTTCGGTTTCGTCGATCAGTGGCCCGCCTTTCGGCGGCTCGGTTTCGATAGGTTCGCCCTCTTGCGGCGTAACCTTCTTCTGTCGTTTCTCCACCTCTTTCATCTTCTTTTCGAGTTCCTTGATTGCTTTTCGCCAGGATTCGCCGCCCCCCTCGCCGCCGAGATCGACCGGATGGGCCGCCCCGATGTTGGTCGAAGGCGCCATAGCGGCGATATGCGAGGCAAGCGTGATGAAGAGGCCCGCTGAGCCCGCCCGCGCGCCGCTGGGGGCGACGTATACCACGATCGGGACGTCCGCGTTGAGCAGTTCCTTGACGATTATGCGGGTGGAAGAGAGGAGTCCGCCGGGGGTATCGAGCTTGATTACGAGGCATTCCGCGCCATCGGTTTCCGCTCCGTCAATGGCGCGCGCGATGTATTCCGCGGCAACGGGATTGATGATGTCGTCGTCAATTGTGATTACGCGGACAACACCGTCTCCCGCAGAAGCCGACAGGAAGCATATCGGCAGAAAAAGCGTGAAGGCAAATAGAAAGAGTAGTTTACGCATAGCGTTCGTCGTCCGAACCTCCTTGTAAACCCGTACTTATTATAAACAACTGGCTCTGTAATGTCTAGCCGTTCGATAGTCAAGCAGCCTATTCTATCGGCAGAATTCACAGCACGGCATGGCCGCAGCCAAAGACCGATTTTTGCCACAGAGAACACCGAGAACACGGAGGTTGTCATTCTGATGAGCAAAGCGAAGAAGAAT
>CAYZZY010000282.1:0-2323 GCA_964482745.1 uncultured bacterium | reverse complement strand
ATCAACGAAGAGGCGGGGTGATCAACTACCCCGCCTTTTTCTTTTTCCCTGCGCCACTAAAACCAAATTCTTCACCACGGGGCGCACGAGGACCACGGGGGATTATCAAACCGCAGATCCACGCGGATCAACGCAGATGCATTTATAAGGGCATAGCGTCCCTAAAAGAACTCTATACTACTCACATTAAATTTCTTGAATTTTTTCGTGATTTTCATGCATCATATTCTGCAGGCTTAGCGATTGCAGGTTCCGCCTATGCCGCGTTGTGCGATCCGAGAAACCTATGGCCCCCTGTTTTTCATTCGTGCGGTCCGCCTCTCAATTGTGTAATTCATGATTGTATGTTCATGGTCTTTCTCCGCGACCTTTGCGCCTTTGCGGTGAGACATTCTTATTCTTGTTTTCGGGCACAGCAATGCCGACGCCCCTACAGAAAAAGATTGTCCGCGTTCATCTGCGTGAATCTGCGAAATCTGCGGATAACGGGTCTTTGATTGTTTTGTTCGCGTAATTCGCGCAATTCGTGGTGATCCTTCGTGATTCAGGCCCACTCGCTTTTGGTTCGGCAAAGATGCTATGATAAAATATAAAGCGCGAGTTGACGGATTGTCTTTCCGGACGGGGTGATTCATGCAATTCAGCCAGTTGATTGAATTCATCGGCCACTTCATGGGGGCGGTGCTGCAACTGATCCTCATCATGATGATGGCCCGGCGCAAGGACAAACGCCACAGCGAAAAGGTCTTCTTCACGCTTGTCGTTGCCATCTTCATCTGGCATGCCGGCAATTTCATCTCGACGTTTTCGGAACTGCTGGTCGGCCAGCGCGTGATCGTCATAGGGCTGACGTGGGATACAGCGGCAACCCTGAGTATGGGGATCGTGCCGGCCCTTCTCATACATGCGTTTCTCGCTTTCCTGGATGAAGCCCCCGACAACTTCTTCTCGCAGTATCGCCGCTTCTTCCTTTTCGGCGCATATGCCCCGCTCGCGTTATTCTGGCCCGGTCTTATCCGTCTTTTTCAACATCCGGAGCTGCCGCGATTCGAGAACCTCCTCCTCGTCAGTGAGATGTTTCTCTACTGGACGATCATCGCCCTGGCCGTGTCCCTCTTCATGTGCTACATGCTGTGGCGGTTGACAACCGATGACGTGCAGCGCAGATTCTACATGTCGCTCATAAGAATGTTTGTGGTCATTTTCGGGCTGCTGATACTCACCCACATCTTCTACGCCAAGTACCTGCCCGGCCTTGGAAAATACTTCCTGGTGTCGTGCAGGCTGGCGCCGATGTTTCCCACCATCATCTTTTCGTATTTCATACTTCGGTACAACTACATGGAATACGTGCTGAAGCGAAGCATTTTTCATGCAATCCTGGCAACGTTCGTGTTGGGGGTCTATATCCTCGGCATACGGCAGGCGGGCGATTTTCTTGAGAAAACACTCAATATCGACTTCCGGATCATCGAGGCGATCCTTGTCATCGGGCTGATTCTTCTGATCGAGCCTCTGCGCGAATGGTTCCAGACCGTGTTCAACTCCTTGTTTTTCCGCGAACAGATCTACTACCGCCGCGTCTTCGCCGAACTCAGCCACCGGATGGGCTCCATGCAGGGAGTCGAGGTCGGACGATTGCTCCGCTATGTCGCCAACAGCGTGCAGGCGGCGATGAGCCTGAACAATTGCAGGATCGCACTGTTCCGCGCCGATGGCGATGATCTTGCGGTCGATGAATCCTCGGTGCCCATGCAGTCGGATGACATCGCCACTATCATCCAACAGTTCCGCGACGTGCATGCGCACAGCATCTCTCTGTGGCAGACCGCAGACCAGCTCGTTGTCAAGGAGATGAAGTCGCTCGACGCAACGCTTATCCTGCCGATATATCGCGACGGAAGTCTTGCGGGAATCATGTCGCTGGGGCCGAGCACGCAGTACCGCGAACTCTACGAGAGCGAAATAGAAATGCTCTCGATCCTGCTCAACCATCTCGTCACCGCCGTGGACAATACGCGCCTGATGGAAGACAAGCTCAAGATGGAGCGCCGTATGCTCGCAAGCGAGAAATGGATGAGCATCGGGCGGCTGTCGGGCCAGATCGCGCACGAGGTAAAGAATCCGCTCAGCTCGATCAAGGCGATAACACACGTGATGCGCGAGGAGATATCGCCTGACAACCGGTTCTACAGCGATCTGGAGATGGTCGAGAGCGAGATAGACAGGCTGGCGGGAGTCGTTAATCAGCTTCTCCAGGTCGCTCGTCCCATGGGCCAGGAAGAGAAGTCCGCTAACGTATGCGATATTGTGGAGAGCGTCG
>CAYZZY010000281.1:0-2331 GCA_964482745.1 uncultured bacterium | reverse complement strand
TCATTCCACCGTCACCCACACCGGGCTCGACCAGGCCATGTTCCCATCTTTTTGAAGGATGCGCGCATAGTACCATGACGTGCCCTGCGGCGGCTGTGGATCATCGAGCAGAAACTGGATAAACGGGCCCTCGCCCTTTTCCTGAAACACCGGTTCGCCGTTGCGGATGATTTCGATCCTTTCTATTTCGTCACAGCCGACCGCCCTTATTGCAATCGGTATGGGACCCTTTGAGGCGGGCCAGGTCACCTCGGAGCCCATGGGAGAATCGGCAACGCGGAAGTTGAGAATGATCTTCGGGCCGCTGGTGCCATAGACCTGCCGCTTCCGAAAGGCTTCCCATAGAGCCTCCCGCGTCAACTCGGCGCTGTAGACGCCGACGATGCCGTTTACCATAGCGCCCACGCTCCGCTGACCCGGGTGCCCGTCATGCGTGTCTCCCCCCCCGATGATCCCCAGTTTGTAGCCGCGGCCGAGGGCATCCCTTACGAATGCGCCTTCTACGGGATTATAGATCGAGGATTCGCCCCCGTAGTACTCAGACGAACCGTGTATCGAGCAGATCTCCACAAGCCATTCCTTCGGCCCAGGCTGGATGCTCCAGTCGGTTGCGATCGGCCCGCCACCCACATGATGCGCCGCGGTCATGGCCTCGTAAGGCTCCAGGAGTTTCCATAATTTCGCGGGGGTGTCGCTCTCGCTGTCGATAGACCGAAACACCGGCCCGTCACCGTCTCGATAATACACATTGCGATGGCCGAAGATCCAGTTTGTCCACTCAAAGGCAAGATAGGTCACGAATCGGCCCGGCTCATTGGCTTTGTTGGCAGCCTGCTTGATGCGCTCCCAGGCCGCGCCCTTGATCGGGATAGTGCCGTAGTCGGAATGGTCGGTCAGCGCGGCAATATCGAGGCGCGAGACTTCGCGCGCATACTTATAATAATCCTCCGGCGTGCCCGTGCCGTCCGACATGCGCGTGTGTCCGTGAATGTCGCCAAAAAAAAGCTTGAGCTGGGGCAAGCCCTCCTGGCAAAGAGAGACATTGCTTTTGCCTCGAAGGCCGTCGGGACCCTCGACTTGAAAGAAGCACACACCTTCATCAGATGGTGTGAATGAGAAAGCGATTGTCTTTTCGCCGCCTGCCGCCTCAAGTGTTTTCTCTTTTGCTTCCAGGCCATCGCGTGTTACTTTGAGCGTATACGTGCCTGGCGGGAACTCACTCCAGTTGCCTAATCCGTCAAGCGGCGCCGCCCTAACTTCTATCTTCTCCCCGGGCGCCACCTGAGAGGGAACCGTCACATTCAGCCATATCGCTTCGTGCGGAAGCGTGCGAAGGGTGGGGGGCGCCGCTATACCCGCCGCGTGTCCATCGCCGTCCGCGTCCACAAAGATCTGGAATAGCTCCTCCGCCTCGGCAAACTTGTCGACCCGCGCATGTGTGTAGCGGAAAGTGATCGTCTCGCCTGGCTTGAAACCGCGATTCATTGAAAACACCAGAACGCGGTGCAGTTGCAGCGGCACAACGCTCAGGGAGGGATCTTCAAAAGATGTCTTGACCGTCGTGTAGCCCGGCGCATCGGGATATGTCGTCTGAGGCTGGCTCCAGCCCCACCATGGGGAGATCTGGAGCATGACGTATCCGCCCTGAACAACACCTGCCTCGCCGACGGTGAACGTTATTTCAAAGTCTCCGCTCGAGCCCGCGGGAAGGGGGCCGGCGGGCTTCAACACGGCGCTGCCCTGGCCGTCAATCGCGGATGGAATGGTGTCGAGATAAGGCACGACGCGAGGCATTGACCTGGCCTCTTCAGCCGATTCATCCGGCTCTTTTGAACACCGCGGCAACAAGAGGAGGAAAAGGATGCCACACGCCAAGCCAATATGTTTAATCACTTGCTTCACGAGACCCTCCCATTATGCGACGTCTGAAAAGCAGCGCTGCTCGCAGAATTTTTCTCTATGGTTCATCCTTGCAGAATTCCTCTGCCCTTCTTTGAAGTTTATACCACCAGGGGCCGCGCTGGCAAGCAAAGCGGGAAGAGTACCCGCCGTTCACTGTGATTGTGAGCGCATGATCCAGTTTTGACTGAGCTGCTCATGAAAGAAATAGACATATCTGTTCGGGATGTAGGGGCGGTTCGCGAACCGCCCCTACACAGGCCGGCATAGCCGCAACCAAACATTGGCTCTGGGTACAGTTAGTGCCGGGGACAGTCCCGAATCTACGCCCTCGACAAGCTCGGGCCGTAATTCTTGGTACAGTCCCCTTCAGACTTGGGCCGTAAATAGGGACAGTCCCCGTCGCCGTACCATCTGCAATCGCTGGACTTA
>CAYZZY010000280.1:0-2369 GCA_964482745.1 uncultured bacterium | reverse complement strand
GGGCTCGAAGCGACGCCTGAGATTCCCGAGAAGATGTATGCCGGTATGATTATTACGTATCGCGTCAGACCGCTCCTGGGCATCCCGATGAGATGGATTACTGAAATCACGCATGTCGACGCGCCGCACATGTTCATAGATGAGCAGAGATTCGGCCCCTACCGTTTCTGGCATCACCAACACCGGTTTAAAGAAATCGATGCCGGTGTTGAAATGCAGGACATCGTGAGTTACGGCCTTTATGGAGGGCCATTTGCAGGAGTGATTAATGAACTTGCCGTACGCAAACAACTGGAGGAGATCTTTCGTTACAGGCACGCGTATCTCGAAGCCAGGTTTGGCAGTCTCCCTGTTCCCGATTCCCGTTGATGCGTTATCGATGCAGGAACACTAGATAAATTCCGGGGTTTAGGACACAATAGATTCATATGGCACATATCCTCAAGGAAAAAATCAAGGTTGGAGTAAGCGCCTGCAATTTCGGGGCGAAGGTGCGCTGGAACCGGAAAGGCTGGGACCGGATAGCGCCTCTCGAACGAGAGAAGGATAATTTCACCTGGACACCGATCTGCCCTGAGGTCAACAGCGGTTTCGGGGTGACCCGCCCGCCGATTCGTCTTGTGGGCGGAAACGGGGATGATCTCTGGGCGGGAGAAGCCCAGATAAAAAACAAGAATGGGATTGATGTTACCCTGCAGATAAAAGAGGGATTGCAGGCTTCTCTGGAAATTGTGCAACGGGCCGGGATTGAGGCATTTGTCTTTATGGAAGGCAGCCCGACCTGCGGTGTCTATCGGACAACGTTGAAAAACCGCCGTCTTGGCAAGCCGCCCGGGGCGTTCGGATCGCTCCTGCTGCAACAGGACTATTTTCTTATCCCCGCCGAGGACCTCGATAGTCCAGTTAAATGGTGGGATTGGCGCAGGCGCCTGCATGCGTTCACCTGGCTGAAGCGGCAGGAGATATCCTCAAAAAGCCAGATGTATGACGCCTGGCATGCCCTCAAATTCATGTGCCAGGAGGTCTCAAGGCCTGAGGCCGATGCAATCGGGAGGAGGCTTGCCTCGATGCCTAAAGCGTTCTCGGGAAATTTTGCCGATGAGTGGAAAAGGGAGGTACTCGGACTGCTCCGGCGGCCATCCAGCTTCCAGCGTATTCACGCCGTTATGCTCAAGCATTACGCTCACTACCGAAAATGCATCAGCCCGGCCGCAAAAGACGTAAAGGCACCCGGATCGACCGATGCGAAGAGAGTGTTCGTCAAGGAACTTCATGAAATGGAGAAACGGGCGGTGCTGGAAGGATTCGATTTCGGTGGAGCGCCGGTGATCTTCCGCGACCGCTGATTCGCAGCTTTTGTTTTGCATCTCCAACACCTGATTCAGAAAAATCCAAAGGAGTCCGAAGTGAAAAAAGCTGCAGACCAAAAACGATTGTTGAGAGACCTGTTTGCATCCCAGAAACTCGCGGTGCTGGCCACTCATTGTGACGGACAACCGTATGCCAACCTTATGGCGTTTGTCGCGACGAAGGATCTCAAGCACCTGCTCTTTGCCACAACCCGTTCCACCCGAAAGTTCTCCAATTTGATGGCGGACTCACGGGTAGCAGTACTTCTCGACAACCGGTCCAATACCGAACGGGATTTTCGAGAGGCAATCACCGTTACCGCTACCGGAACGGTAGCCGAGGTTGGGAGCAGAGACAGGAAACGCTTGCAGGGGCTTTACCTGGACAAGCATCCTCATCTCGAGGATTTTGTGACGTCACCCACATGCGCCCTTATGAAAATGAGGGTGGAGACATACTATATTGTGACCAGATTCCAGAATGTCATGGAACTTCATATGAAATAATGCATCGTTTACTCCATCAAGTATCTGACAAAGACAGAGAACTCATTGGCGGCAAGGCATTTGCTCTCGCTCAAATGGTCCGGAGCGGCCTGAACGTCCCTGCGGCTCTCTGTATCGGCGCCGACACCTATAGCAAGCATATCTCTTCGAGCGGCCTGCTCGATCGCATCCATATGGAGCTGCATCGAAAAGGCTTCGACCAGATGCGATGGGAAGAAATCTGGGATGTGTCCCTGCGAATCCGCAACATGTTTCTGAAGACCCCCATGCCTTCAGAGCTTCACCAGGAACTTGCACGTCTCATCGAATCAACCTTTGGGGACCGGCCTGTGGTGGTACGATCTTCGGCGCCGGGGGAAGACTCCCTCAGCACATCATTCGCGGGCCTTCATGAATCATACGTCAACGTGAAAGGCGTAGATCAGATAATGACGCATATCCGCCTCGTGTGGGCGTCGCTGTGGTCGGATCGCGCCCTGCTCTATCGTCAGGAGCTTTCACTGGATATCGAGA
>CAYZZY010000279.1:0-2381 GCA_964482745.1 uncultured bacterium | reverse complement strand
CGCGATGCCTGCAAGAAGGTTTGCGTCGCCCGAAGTGAAGGGAACGGGTTGCCCCTTGAGATCCGTCTTATCGCAGACCACGATGATCCCGATCACCTCCCCCCGCGACCGGAGCGCGGCCCCCAGCATGGAAGCCGTCTCGTAGCCCACGGGCTGGAGCGACTCGAAGCGAGGATCTTCGCGGAAATTCTCGATTCTGACCGCATGGTCGGCCCGAATTATCTGCTCCGCGATTCCGCCCTCCAGAGGTTCTGCCCACGTCGAGGGATCGGCGTCGTATCCGAACGCCGCCCGGCATTCGAGGATGCCGGCTGCCGTATTCAGCAGGAACACTGCGCCGCCCGTGCACCACGTCGTGTTCGAGAGGACCCCGAGCAGGTCGGAGAGGATCTTTCCCACCTCCGCCTTCTCGCCGATCACCCGGCCTGCCTCGTACAGGGCGACCAGCTCGCGGTTCGTCTGGCGGATGCGCGGGGCGAGCGTTCGCATGATGTCGAATGTCATTTTCGACGCGCCCTCGGCGTCGCTTGAGAGAAACTGCATGAACGCTTCTTTGCTTATCTCGAGCGCGCGTACATCGCCGACCGCCGTCGCTGTTGCCGACCGCACGAAATCGTCAAACAATGCCATTTCCCCGAAGAAGGCTCCCGCGTTAAGCGTTGCTATCGCCTTCTCCTCGCCGGAATAGGTTGCCTTGCTTATGAGGACGTCGCCCGAGAGGATGATAAAGAGGGAACCCTGTTCGCCGCCTTCGACAAAAATGGTGGCGCCTGCCGGAAACTCCCTTTCCTCCGCCACAGCCGCGAGCTTCTCGAGATTGGCCTCCTGCAGATGGCTGAGCATGGGAACCTTTTCAACTCACTCAGGTCTGGCATCCTTAGTTTCTCCCCAGTCCGTCCTTACTTCCACCAGCCGCTCTTGGAATCCTTCTTTTGTGTCGGCGCCGGCCGGGTGGGCGGCTTTTTCTGTGCCTGCCCGGCGGCGGCCGGCGCAGCCTTTTGTCCTCGCGGCTCGGCGGCGGGTTGTGGCGCCGTGCGTTCGACGATCGTGAGAAATGATTTGACGTCGTTCACCGAGCCGAGTGCGCTCTCATACGAGATCGTGTCGCGCATGAGCAGGCGCGCGACATCCATCTCGAGCGTCACCATTCCGTCGGCTGCGCCCGTCTGGAGCTGTCCGTATATCTGGTGCGATTTGCCTTCCCGTATGAGCGACGAGATTGCCTGGTTGACGACCATGATCTCGCGTGCCGCCACACGGCCTCCACCTTTTTTCGGCAGCAGGATCTGAGAGACAACGCCGCGAAGCCCGCTCGAAAGCTGCATCCTTATCTGCTGCTGCTGGTAGGAAGGGAACACGTCGATGATTCGGTCGATCGTCGGGGCCGCTCCCATCGTATGGAGCGTCCCGAAAACGAGGTGGCCCGTCTCCGCGATCGTTATCGCCGAGGCGATTGTCTCCAGATCGCGCATCTCGCCGACGAGCACGACGTCCGGATCCTGCCTGAGGACGTGTTTCAGCGCGTTCGCGAACGAGAGCGTATGCGCGTTGAGTTCGCGCTGGTTGATAATCGATTTGTTGTGTTCGTACACGAACTCGATCGGGTCCTCGATCGTCATGATATGGTCTTTGCGCGATTTGTTTATGGCGTCCATCATGGCGGCGAGTGTCGTCGATTTTCCGCTGCCGGTAGGCCCCGTGACCAGAACGAGGCCGTTCTTCAGTTGGGTGAATTTCCTTATGACCGGCGGGAGCGCCAGTTCCTCCATGGTCGGAATCTTGTGAGGAATCGTGCGTATCGCCGCGCCCATGCCCCCGTTGCGCCAGAACACGTTTACCCGGAACCGCGAGATGCCGGGTATCGAATGCGAGCAGTCGAGTTCGAGCGTCTCATTGAGTTCCTTGCGCTGTGCATCGGTAATGATCTGTGTTATGAGCCGTTCGGTCCCGGCGGCGTCGAGCACCTCGTATTCGTTCTGCGGCTCGAGTTCGCCGTGAATGCGCATGACGGGCGGACGCCCAATCGTGATATGGGTGTCAGAGGCGCCGCACTTGACGGCCTGGCGAAGAAGATCGTTCATGTCCACGGCAGAATCCCCCTTCAAGCGGCCATGTGTGAAGGATTATTGAAGATAGAGTATTTTGAAAATAGTCTATCACGAGGCCCGAAAGCTGTCAAATGCAACAACGGATTAACACGAAGAACGATCATCCGCAGATTTCGCAGATTAAAAAAACTAGAAGCCAAAATCTCATCCACGAAGGGGCCGCAGGCCCGAGGCACGAAGGGACACAAAGGGAGGGTCGCACAAATGGTTTTTCTGTTCACTCTTTACCGTTTCCCCTTTTCACCCCGGAAGCCGACAGGCCCCTCAAGATGG
>CAYZZY010000278.1:0-2426 GCA_964482745.1 uncultured bacterium | reverse complement strand
TCGCTGGACTTATAGACGATGGCGCATGAAAATCATGACAAAAATTCACGAAATTCAAGGTAAGTAGTACAGAGACGCACGGAGGGAAAACAAAAACCCTTTTTTCCTTTTGCCCCGGCTCTGTTTTGTGCGCCCGTATCCCTGTGCCCTCTATCGCGATCATCACGCGAAAGGCGTAATTTTGACGTGATTCGTCCTGCAAAATATGCAGACGCGACTCTATGTTTTTCGGGGGCACGGGTGTTGACAAATGTATATGTCTGATATATACTTAATATATGGCAGACTACGATGTCTTGCGGGATTGTACAGGGTTCGATTGGGACAAGCACAATGCGGAGAAGAATTGGCTGAAGCATCAAGTGCTGCCTGAAGAATGCGAGGGAGTATTCTTCAATCGGCCTCTCGTCGTGGCAGAGGATACAGATCATTCGGAACAGGAGTCTCGATATTATTACTGCCTTGGCAAAACCAACCAGGACAGATTTCTGTTCATGGTCTTTACCGTGCGAGGAGGCTTGATTCGCATAATCTCGGCCAGAGATATGAGCCGCAAGGAAAGGAACGTGTACCTGTCTCATGAAGAAACAGAAGAAAATACCTAAGTTTAAGAGCGAAGAGAAGGAGCAGGAGTTTTGGGCGGACCACGATTCGACCGGATACGTGGATTGGCGCAAGGCAAAGCGGGCGGTGCTTCCGAATCTCAAGCTATCGGTGAAAACCATCTCGCTCAGGCTGCCTGAATCGATGCTCGCCGAGTTAAAAATGCTTGCAAACAAGCGGGACGTTCCGTATCAGTCGCTCATGAAAATGTTTCTGGCGGAGAAAATCCGCGAGGAACTCAAGGCCGGTTGAGATTCAATGTTTTGTTTGCGGCTCGTCTCCGTCAGCAAAAATTGTATTATGTCTCCGGATTCCCTCATTCCTGCAACTTAATACCGGAGCGATGCGATAGCGCATCACACCGTCGAGAGGAGAACGAAATGACGGAACTCTTTAGCCCCGGCACCATAGGAACGATGCAACTGAAGAACCGCTTTGTGCGTTCTGCCACCGTCGAATGCCTGGCAACCGACGATGGCAGGATCTCCGATCGTTATCTGCGTCTGTATGCGCAGTTGGCCAGGGGAGGCGTCGGCCTCATTGTTCCAGGAAACTACTATGTACATCCCATGGGACGCACCGTGCCCCGAACGATGGTTCTGGACAAAGATGAGATCATCGACGATCTCGCACGACTTACGCAAACGGTCCACGAACACGACGCGAAGATTGTCGCGCAGTTGAACCACGGCGGGCGACAGTGCGATCCGAAGGTTCTCGGCGCCCAACCGATGGGGCCGTCTCCTGTCCGCGACATACTCAGCATGGTGAAACCCCGCGAAATGAGCAAGCAGGAGATCAAAGAGACCATTGCCGCTTTCGGTGACGCCGCGCGACGGGCGAAAGAGGGAGGATTCGACGGGGTACAGATTCATGCAGCCCACGGTTATCTCGTCAATCAGTTCCTTTCCGGCCATACGAACCGACGCAGTGACGAATGGGGCGGCTCGCTGGATAAGCGAATGCGGTTCCTGATTGAAGTGTTCGAGTTGATTCGTTCGACCGTGGGGGCCGACTTCCCGGTGCTGATCAAAATAAATTCTGAAGATTCGATTGCCAACGGAGTGACACTCGACGAGTGTATCACCGTATGCAGGAAGCTTGACGAAATAGGCATAGACGCTATCGAGGTGAGCGGCGGGATCGCGGAAAAAGGCCTGATGACTATCAGGGGAGACATCCCGAGAGACCTCGCCATGCGAAACCGCAACTTTTTCGAACGCATCCTGATGCGGCTCTTTATCGAAAAGCGCATTCGGGAGGATGCCCGATTCACAGAAGCATACTTCCTGCCTCAGGCGGCGGCCGTAAAGAAGAACGTGAAAGCGCCGGTCATAGCGGTTGGAGGCATGCGGCATCGTGGCGTAATGGAACAGGCGCTTCGGAGCGGTCAGGCCGACTTCATTTCATTGTCCCGACCCTTCATACGGCAGCCGAATCTTGTGAACCAGTTGAAGGAAAAAGAAGGAGATCCGATCATGTGTACAAACTGCAATCGGTGCACATTTGAGGTGGTGGTCCATTACAATCCATTGAAGTGTTATTCCGCCGACACGCCGAAATGAAAACAGAAGGGTCAGGTCTACACATTTTGCAAATATCTTCTATCTTATTGCAGAACAAGATGTTATGAATAACGAAGAGGGAGCAAATCCACGAATTACACCAAGTGCACAAATGTCGTTCAGCTTCTTTTGTCCCGTTTCATCCTTCAAACTTCACCCTTCTCTCTTCGTACCGTCCTCCGCGTCTCCGTGGTGAATATGTTTGTCTTTTCTCCTGTCCAATCTCGAATCTCCACTTTCGATTTTCAAATCAGTCCT
>CAYZZY010000277.1:0-2435 GCA_964482745.1 uncultured bacterium | reverse complement strand
ATGGCGGCATTCAGCCGGTCCATGAATTCGTTTTCGGTGGTGAGCTGGATATAGGTGGCCTTGCTTCGAATCGATTCCACTTCCTCCGTGAGTCCGTAGGAAAGAAGTATCAGGCATGCTCCCAGGCCGGCGCTGTTGCCCAACGATTTGAACCGCTCCAGAGGAATATCCGGAATCATGCCGATGGTAATTGCGCGCGAAGGGTCGATATGCTCGCCGAAACTTCCCGCAACAAAGAAATTCTCCAACTCTGAGAATCCGACGCCCAATCTTTCGATAATGAGCGTGAGTGCAGTATACATTGCGCCTTTTGCCCGCAGGAGATTTCCGATATCCAGTTCGTCCACCACGATATCGTTCGGTCCCTCCCCTTTTTCGGCCAGAACCAGCGCATACCCCCTTGCGTCGCCGACCTGCCGGATCCGTGATGATCGCCGCCCGTCGCTCACGCGCCCTTTGGGATCGATGATGCCGGAAAGATAGAGTTCCGCAACGAGATCAATTAATCCCGAGCCGCAAATACCCTTTGCATCGGATTCTCCCACAACCTCGACAGCGGGCTCATACGTTTGCCTGTCAATACGCACGGTTTCAATCGCGCCTTCCATGGCACGCATGCCCGCCTTCGCGCCGCCGCTTTCGAGCGCCGGCCCGGCCGCTCCGGCGCAGACAATCAACCATTCTCGATTGCCCAACACGATCTCTGCATTTGTTCCCACGTCCACCAGCAGGGATATCTTGCTCTCTTTGTGCATGCCGGACGCAAGCACCCCCGCCACCACATCTCCGCCGAAGTAGCTGCCAAGGGTCGGGAACACGTAGACAGGGGCTTCGGGATGCGCAGCCAATGCAAGTTCGCCGGCGGTGAAGTGCAGCGGTTGATTGAAACAAGGGACGTACGGCTCGCGGCACAGGTGATACGGATCGAGTCCCAGCAGAAAATGCATCATCGCCGGATTGCCCGCCACGCTCAGGGCATAGATATCGCTCGTTTGGAGACCTTTGCCATCGGCAAGCGCGGTCATCCCCTCATTGATGCGGCCAACGATTAATTCTTGAAGAGTGTCAAGCCCGTGCGGTTCCTGGCAGAAATGGATTCTGGAAAGGATGTCCTCTCCATGGACGGCCTGCGGATTGTCCAGCGCACGTTTGTCTGCTATCTCGCCCTTCGTCATATTGACGAGGTAAAGGCTCACTGTGGTCGTGCCGACGTCCATTGCCAGGCCGAAACAATCCGTTTCATCGTGTCCCTCCAAAAGATCGATCAACTCCCACGCCTGTTCCCGCTGCGCCAAAACCGCCGTCACGCGGAACGCCGCGTTCCGGAGCGTGCGGGCCGCCTTCTGAACAAGGCCGAGTGGCACATGTATCTCTCCGGACAAGGCGCCTCCTGCGTCCGGGAGATCTCGCAGAGCGGACAGTATCCGCTCGATATCTCCCTCCGGGTCTAAAAGGGTCGGTTTCGGCATTTCGAGTAGATATTTTCGGGCCATCGGGTCCGATGCCGGAACCGACATACATGGGAGTGGCTCTCGATGGGGATCAACATGTTGCTTCATTGACATTAGCTCTCAAGCAAAGCCTTGAGCATTTCCAGGCTCGAGGGTTGGCCCCCGATGCCCCAGTTCCGGGCGGGAATCTCATCGATGACGCACCATGTATGCGGCATAAGCTTTTCCTTCGGGTGGGGGCTCGCCTCAATCTCCGCCACAACTTCCGTAACGCGTGATATCATCTCTCGCTTTTTTTCTTCCGACAATACGCCTTCAAAAACCTTGATCTGGATGAACGGCATTTTGACCTCCTTTGGCTTGTGAATCGGAAATGTGTTTCACTACCTTATCATTTTGGGAGGATTGCAGACAATAGCCATGTCCAATGGCCCTCATAAAAAAAGAGAAAGAAGATCACAGCGCGGCATAGACATAGTCAAAAATCGGGGTGCAGCCATAGAGAGCACCGAGAACACGAGGCTGTCATTCTGAGGCGCATTGCGCCGAAGAATCTCGTTTTCTTAACACAAAGGCGCCAAGACACAAAGAAAAAAGAGCTTCGAAATCGCAATGGGACTAAAGGTAAGTGTAAGGAGGGCGAGAATATCAGACCTTTTCGAATTTGTGTGAAAGGACCGATTCGAACACTTCGACAACTTCAGGGTCGAACTGCTCTCCACTGCATCGCCGCAGTTCTTCCATAGCCTGCCATGGCTGCATGCCCTTGCGGTAGGGCCTGTCACTGGTCATCGCGTCGAAAGAGTCGGCCACGGTGACGATCCGGGTTCCCAGCGAGATTTTATTCGAGCCGTTCCCGGATGGCTTGTCCATTTGCGCGTAAGACGTGTGATGTTCGAGCACGATCGGTATCGCTTCCTTCAGAACTCCCCCGACCGAATGCAGGAGTTTCGCGCCCTTTTCGGAATGTTGGGAGACCTGCAT
>CAYZZY010000276.1:0-2471 GCA_964482745.1 uncultured bacterium | reverse complement strand
GCCGCCGCTGAACCGGAGCGTTATCAAGCATTACGGCTAATTTTGATTGGTCTAAAATTGATTATCGACTTTTCCTGAGCACCTAAAAACAAGCCTGCCTCCGCTTAGAACACATCAGCCCATTGACAGAGCAGGAACATAATCCTTGACGCGGTTGGCCACTACCGCTGCGATGTAGATCACCCAGAAGATCAGGCAAATGTGCAGCACGTCATTTTGAGAGAACCAGATCCCCTTCCCTCTCGCCCACAGTTTCTGTGTGATTTCCAGGTCGTCGTAGAGCCAATAAGCGGCCATAGTGAGAAGCAACAATATCCAGGTGCCCAGGAACGCAAGATCCATGGGGTCCTTGAGCATGTAGTACCGCCAGCCGTTTAAGATAAATAAGAGCAGAAAAATTGGGGTCGAGACCCGGACCATCAAATTGAAGGTTATAAGGGATTTGACCGGAACAATCCCCCCTACGAAGGTGAAAATGACGTACACCACGGCGTTGACCAGTGCGTAAACCGACAGGATCATCTGCAATGATCCCTCGGTACAGGAATACGCCACGGCAACCAGCATCGCGTCTATACTCATCTGCTGGAACATGAGGTAGACCACCTCCCACCAGCTGGTCCAGGCGCATGTTTGCCGCCCCGCACACTTGATCTCGTAACCGAACGCCTGGTAGCTGGTCCCGGCCAGAAGCGCACCGGTGCCCCATAGCAAAAGCGAGATTCCCCACCACAGACGAGATATTTCGCTGTCCCGGATCCTCAAAAAATAAAGGCCGGCGCCAATGGTCAGAAGCCCCAGCGAGTAAACGAGAAAAGTCGAGGTGGGCTGGGTCAGGATGATCTCCCTCGATGCGATGTGGATTTTCACGCACGGCTGTGCCTCGCACCAGTTCGCGGGGGTCAGCTCCGGATCGGTATGCCGGATGGTCTTCAGGCGGCGAAAACCGGACAAGACCGCCCTGGCAATAACCAAAAAAAATGAGCTCCCCATGAAACCCTATCAAGCTTTTGAAAGTTAAGGTCGATAAAAAGGCATCCTGCTTGTAGATCCTGGATTTCGCCGCTGATCACCCACCGCGTTTCCTCTGGGTCGTACTGGCAAAGGTTCCATACGTGCAGAGCCTCAGGGCTCAGTTGCGGAAAATGCCGGCTGGGGACCATCCAACGGTGGTGGAATCAAGACGAATTTACCCACATGTATCTTTTCAATAAACGCGCGCTGTGCGTCCACAATCCGTTCGAGTGGGAATGTCTTTGCAAGGAGCGGCCGAATCTCGCCATTCTCGATATAGGAAACAAGGTTTGGGAAAACAGGCTTATCCCACGCGGTGCACCCGATCATCGTCAGGTCCTTCAGATAAAAGTCACGCATGTCAAGGGTTACAAGTGGACCACCTATGGCACCCGAGGAAGCATACTTCCCCCCTCTCTTCAGCACCTTCAGCATCCCGCCAAAGGCCGGCCCTGCCACGTTGTCAATAATGACGTCCACAGAACTCTCACCAACACAGGCAACGATATCGTCGTCACGTGCGATAACGCGATCTGCTCCAATTGACCGCACCTGAGCAAGCTTCTCCTTCCCCGCAATTGCAGTCACAGTGGCCCCCCGACGCTTCGCCAGCTGCACGACGGCTGACCCGACACCGCCCGACGCTCCAGCGACCAAAACATGCTCGCCCCTGGATACATTCGCCCTGTGAATCATATTCTCAGCCGTACCGTAGGCACATGGGACCGTGCCAAGTTCGGCATCGCTCCAATCGCAGTCCACGGGGAAAACTTCCCCAGCCGCCACTTTCACGAATTGAGCGAATGCGCCATCGAAATCGGAGGCCATCCAGATATTTTCCAGAGACGTCCATCCCGAACTGCGAATGCATGGCCGCACGAGTACGCGCAAGCCAATGGTTCTTTCGTCTCCACCAGGGGCAACAGCGACAACACGCCCACAACAATCTGTGCCCTGGATAAATGGAAATGGGGTCGCCTCGTTCCATCCACCGTCTGCCTTTGCTTTCGCCTTTTCTTTCTCGCCAGCTGACAGAGCGTCTGTACCGGTTGTGACCGCGGAAGAGTACCAGCCGAGGCGGGTATTGATTTCAGTATTGTTTACTCCGGCTGCGAGGACTTGCAGAAGAACCTCCCCGGAGCCAAGTGCCGGGACCGGGACATCCCGATATTCAAGTTGCTCGTAACCGCCGTTGCCGAGTGTAACAACCGCTTTCATGGTTGTTTTGCACCCCTTGATATCAAAGCGATCCTTTTTTGAAATCGTTGTGCATTCATTAACCATGTTGCCCTTTTCTTTCCTGTAATTATCCCCAAACAAGTAATTATACTTATTTATATATCATCACATTTGTAGTGTTATCCAGCTAAAACGCGGATCATGTCGAAATAAATATAAACATTGCCTATTCCGGTGATTCCGGCCACCTAAACCGGAGGAAGTCGGCCACCTAAACC
>CAYZZY010000275.1:0-2478 GCA_964482745.1 uncultured bacterium | reverse complement strand
CTTTCTCGTTCGACTTGCATGTGTTAGGCACGCCGCCAGCGTTCGTTCTGAGCCAGGATCAAACTCTCCAGTTTGAAAAACTGAATAACAGGCACACGATAAAATCGAGCGCCCGCTTGTTTCTGGCTTTTTTTAAAGCCTCAAAGACATTTTGGGGCTATGGATACGCGTGTTACATCGTTCCATCGCCTACGCACAGATTCTGTGCAGACGATGCATCTCCCTCAATTTTCAAAGAGCATCCGGCTCTCGACCGCAAACTTAGCGGGCATCAACTTTTCGTTGACGCCCGCTCGTTAAGCCTCTCGGCGCCGCATAAAGACCACGACCCAACCACTGTCAGGTTTGTGTTATCCAAGCAACCGATTTATCTCCTAACAAAGACTCAACGAACAGACAAAGAACAATGCCTCCGTAGAGACTTAATAATCATAGCACACCTTGCCGCCTATGTCAAGTGTTTTTCGGGGGTCTATGGCAGATATTTTTTTGCTCCTCACGATCTGTGGGTGGAAGGCCTTAATCCGGCTTGACCAAGGACGGATGAGGGGGGGCGCGGCGCTGTGTCCCCACACAAGGACATCAAATTCGGAAGGAGGACATTCACAGTCGGGACTGCCGCTTGCGTGCCTCTGGGGCGCTCGTGCGCGAAGCGCCCCGGTATGCTGAAAAGGTTATGCAGTATGCTCAGATGCTTTTGCCGTTTAGCTCGACTGCGGTTAAGACAAACTGATGAAACATTTTAGACGGCTTGTCCAGGGTCGAAGTGAGTTCGGGATGATACTGGCTCGCCATGAAGAAGGGATGATCCCGCAATTCGATGACCTGCATTATCGGTTTACCCCTGGCCTTGCCGGAAAAGACCATGCCCGCCTTTTCCAACCGTTTGATGTATTTCGGGTTCACTTCATTTCGATGACGGAATCTCTTGCGGGTTTTCTTTCCGTAGAGCTCGTAGGCCTTTGTGCCCTTCTTGATCAATACGTCATGGCCGCCCAATCGCATGGTGCCGCCCTTGTCGATGATCTCCAATTGCTCGGGAAGATATTCTATCACCGGGTGTTTTGTATTCGGATCCACCTCACGGCTGTTCGCGTTCTTAAGGCCGCACACGTTTCTTGCAAATTCGACGACTGCCAATTGCAGGCCGTAACACAGGCCGAGGAAGGGAAGCTTATTCTCGCGGGCGTATTTGATGGCCGATATTTTTCCTTCGACCCCGCGTTCTCCAAATCCTCCGGGCACGATTATTCCGTGGACGTCGCGCAGAGCGTCTTCGACACTGATCTTGCCGCGCTCGATGTCGGTGGTTTCCACCCATTTCTTTTCAACCTTGCAGTTGATGTGGGCGGCGCTGTGAACGAGCGCCTCGTCGACACTGATGTATGAATCGGCCAACTCCGTGTATTTTCCGCAGATGGCGATCGTGACGGATTTCTTGGGGTGCTTGATGTGCCCGACAAGTTTCTGCCATTCGCCGAGACGGTTGGGCAACTTGATTCCCAAGTGTTTGCGGAGCACACGCCTCAGGCCCTCCTGTTCAAAAATGATAGGAAGTTCATAGACGTGGTCGAGGTCGGGATCGCTGATAACGTTCCCCTCCGGGACATTGCACAGCCAGTGGATCTTCAGCTTCGTCCGGTCGGTCAGCCTCTTCTTTGATCGCCCGATTATCACATGGGGAAACAGGCCGCGCTCGCGCAGAAACATGATGCTCTGCTGGATCGGCTTGGTCTTTTGCTGTCCCATTTCGTCGATGGAGGGCACGAGCCCGAGATGAACGAACATGATATCGCTTGGCCCGACATCGGCGCTGAGTTCCCGTACCGCTTCGAGGAACCAGAGGTTCTCGATGTCGCCGACGGTCCCACCGATCTCGATGAGCACCACATCGGCTTTCTCCTTGCGGGCGATCTTCATGAATCGTTTGCGTATTTCCCCCGTGACGTGAGGGATCACCTGGACGGTTCTTCCCAGAAAGTCGCCGCGCCTTTCTTGTTCCACCAATGACTGGAAGATCTTGCCCGAGGTCAGGTTCCATTCGGATTTGCAGTGTATGTTCAGGAATCGTTCGTAATGCCCGAAGTCGAGATCGACCTCACCGCCGTCGTCGAGCACAAAGACTTCCCCGTGTTCGATGGGGTTCATAGTCCCGGGGTCGACGTTGAGGTATCCGTCACATTTGATGGGAACCACGTTATAAGTTGGTACGAGTAAACGGCCTATGGAGGCGGAGACCACACCTTTACCGAGGCCCGAGAGGACGCCTCCGGTCACAACTATCCACTTGACATTTCCCATGAAATTCTCCTGAATGATACGGCGAGTTCAAGTGCAGTTCACCTTACTCTACCACAAAGGCAATGCCTTGTCAAAGCAATGTTTTGACTCAAAAACACGGGGTTTCGACTTCAGTGCGGGTACGCTTTCTCTTTCCATTTAAGAAGCAAACGAAGAGGTTTGGGCGATGAATTTATC
>CAYZZY010000274.1:0-2488 GCA_964482745.1 uncultured bacterium | reverse complement strand
ATTCTTCGCGCAAAGGATTTTGTGCACAGTTGCGAGTTTTGCGGCAGGCTTCTCCTGGTTACACCATCCTCGGCATAAAGAGCGGCCGATTACCAGGGAATATTTTGTCTCGAACACTATCAGCCATCGATGAGGAGCAATCATGGAAGTGCCGCTTCTAAATGATATTCTGGTAATTTTTTCTCTATCAATAGTAGTGATGTTTATTTGCCTTCAGTTGCGAGTGCCTGTTATTGTTGGATTCTTATTGACCGGCATCTTGGCCGGCCCTTATGGATTCAAGCTGATAGACTCGATTCATGAGGTCAATGTTCTGGCTGAAGTCGGCGTTGCACTACTCCTTTTCACTATCGGTATGGAGTTCTCTCTCCGCAAGCTCCTGCAAATCAAAAAGCTGGTGTTGGTGGGCGGCGCTCTCCAGGTCTCTCTCACAATTCTGGCTTTTTATGGAATTGCAAGGTTAGTCGGGCGCCCGCCGAATGAATCATTATTCTGGGGTTTTCTAGTATCCCTCAGCAGCACCGCTATCGTTCTCAAGTTACTCCAGGAAAAGGCCGAGACAGACAGCCCGCACGGGCGCACTATTTTGGGAATACTGATTTTCCAGGATATTATCGTTGTTCCTATGGTGTTGATAACGCCCCTGTTGGCCGGAAAAGCGCATGGCTCGGATGAGTCCATTCTTTTTTTGCTGGGCCAAGGAATAGGCATTGTCATGCTGGCGATCGTAGCCGCCAAATGGATCGTGCCACAGGTATTGTATCAAATCGCCCGGACAAAAAATCGAGAAATCTTTTTGCTGACAATTGTTGTTATATGCTTGACGGCGGCATGGCTTACGCAGGCCGCCGGCCTCTCCCTTGCTCTGGGTGCATTTTTGGCCGGCCTGATCATTTCAGAATCAGAATACAACCTCCAAGCGCTCGGAAGTGTTCTGCCGTTCCGTGACGTCTTCACAAGTCTCTTTTTCGTTTCCATGGGGATGTTGTTAGATGTCGCCTTTTTTTTCAGCTACCCCTTATTTACGCTGATAATTGTCATTGGGATTTTATTTATTAAGGGCGCCGCCGCTGCCTTGGGATGTGTTTTATTGGGAATGCCGCTCCGCACCGCGATTCTGGTGGGCCTGAGCCTTGGGCAAGTCGGGGAATTCTCCTTTATTTTATCGAAGGCCGCGACTGAACACGGCCTGCTTGGCGGAGACAGCTATCAGATGTTTCTGGCCTGTTCCATTCTAAGCATGGCAATGGCGCCGTTTGTTATAGTCTCAGCGCCAGGCCTTTCAGGTATTATTCTCCGATTGCCGATGACAAGGCGACTCAGGGAGGGCGCCGCTCCAGTGGCGCAAGCGAAAAAAACCGTAGAACAAGATCATCTTATTATCGTCGGCTGCGGAGTGAACGGAAGGAACGTGGCCCGGAGCGCCAAGCTGGCGGGTATTCCCTATGTAATGCTCGATATGAATCCCGAAACCGTCCGGTTGCAGAGAGACAGAGGGGAACCGATTCACTACGGTGACGCCACTCGGGAGGCGGTTCTGGAGCATGCGAACATCAAGGAAGCGAGAATTGCTGTCGTTGCTATTAATGATCCCACCGCCACCCGTGGAATTGTCGGAACGGCACGAAGATTGAATCCCAAAATCCATCTCATAGTGCGCACACAATATCTGCAGGAAATGAAGCCGTTGCATAAACTGGGAGCCGATGAGATTATCCCGGAAGAATTTGAGACATCGGTAGAGATATTCTCCAGGGTTCTTGCGAGGTACCTCATCCCCAGGGATGAAATTGAACGAATCGTCATAGATATCCGTTCCGAAGGCTACGAGATGTTTCGCAAATTATCGGGGGAGGCATCCTCGTCATTTGCTTTAGGGATTGATCTGCCGGATGTTGAGGTCAGCACGCTTCGAATTCCGCCGGGATCGCCATTTGAGGGGAAAACGCTTAGGGAACTGGACTTGAGGAAAAGTTACGGTCTCACTGTGCTGGCAATCAGCCGGGATTCAAAAATCACATCCAATCCGGATGGAGATATGGAGCTATCTTTAAATGATATCCTCTACGCTCTTGGTCACCCAAGCAAGATTTCTGAAGTTGCCAATCTGCTTAGGAAAACCGGATGAGGCCTCGATGAAAAGGGGTGTAAACTGATGATTTATCTATCGGCTGTCCTAAAAATACTCCAACGTAAGCGAACATGCCCGAAATGCAGGCGAGACCAAATTGTCCCTTATAGCAAGAAACGGGACACAGTCCAATGCAAATTCTGCAAGGCGGACATACCTCCCAAATGAGTGTTTCGAGCGCTGCAAGCGGTGGCATGTCACCCGGGGGCGAACGGCAATCGGGTTTGATGTCTTTGCTTTAACCCGAAAGGGTGCGATCTTCGGATGGTGTGCTAATCTTAGTTGAAAAATAAGGTAGCGGCTCCTAAGATGGTCTTGAGAAAGAAGAAGTTAAGGACCATTTTGAAAGGAGGAGCC
>CAYZZY010000273.1:0-2563 GCA_964482745.1 uncultured bacterium | reverse complement strand
CGCCGCATGCTGCGCCCGATTAAACCTGCGGATTTATCACGCAATCATCCCCCTTTGAAAAAGGGGGAAAGAGGGGGATTTGTAGGGCCGGTTCGCGAACCCAAAACCAGGGACCAGCCAAGTCCTTGGCCGCAGAGGGTGCCGAGCACACAGAGGCTGCAGGGACACGGCGTTGTGCCCCTACGAAGAAAAATCAAATACGTCGCGGAATCGATCAATTAGAAAACCTGGAACGCGGATTAAGCAAAATACGATATGGCCGAATTTGTTGTCGAACCCATCGGGCCCCATCGACAGAATCTCGGAGAACTGTTGAATGAGGCCGAAGCGCTCGCGCTCGCGCGTTCCGGCGCCCGCGGCGCCGAGGCCGTCCTCCAAACATGGAAGTCGCTGATCGCCGATGGCGCCGGTTTTGTGCTGCTTGACGGCGCCGACCGCGTGGGACTGCTCCTCTATTCCGCCGAGTACGAACTCAGATTCTCTTCATTCCTCAGCGACTCAAGCGCGCGGAAGCTGCCCCAGAGCGCGACAATCTCCGTATGCCATGTCCTCGCGAGGGCCCGCGATGGCAAGGCCACAAGCGAAAGCGTGCTCCTGCAGACCGCCCTTTCACGCCTTCGCTTAATCAAATCGATCGAGACGATAGCCGTCCAGATGACCCCGCTTTATGAATTGGATCTGGAAAAACCTCTTAAAAAGATGGGATTCCTGAACTGCGAGCGCGCCCGAATGGAGCGCCACCTCGCTGGCCGTATCCCCAGGCCGGGCGGACCGCCGGAATGCGAATTTGAAACGCCATCGCTGCTCGACGCCAAAGCGCTGAGATCGGTTATCCACCAGGGGTATTTCTCCGAGATAGACGGCTATCTGTTCCCGGATATAGCCGCCGTTTGCTCCGATGCCAAACTCTTTAAGGAGTTCCTTGGCAGCAGCTCGATAGAAAGGTCAGCATCCGTGACAGCAAGAATGCACGGTTTTCCATGCGGATGTGTACTTGCGCTGCTTGATGAGGACCGGCGATACGGCCTGATTGGCGTTGTCGCGGTCGTTCCGCATATGCGGCGTCGCGGCATCGCAAGGGCGATGCTGTTGCACGTCATGCATCGCCTCAAAGACCACCACCACAGGACAGCCGCGCTTGCGGTTACGCTGGAAAACAAGCCGGCCATCTCGCTCTACACATCGCTGGGATTCGGAGAGGCCAGACCGCGAACGTCGATATCGGTCTGGCGCAGGAGCGTATCGAGGCCGGTCATAGCTTCGTCATCAGGAACCGGATCGTTTCGGCGCCCCCAGGCCTGAGATAAGCTATATTCTGCAGCCGACCGCATTATCACATGCCAGCCATTCTTCGAACGCTGTACTACTTGCCTTCAATCTCTTGAACTTTTGTCGTGATTTTTATGCTATGCCCTATGTAAATCCAACAGATGCAATTTGTTCAAGGCGACGGGGACTGTCCCTATTTACGGCCCAAGTCTGAAGGGGACTGTACCAAGAATTACGGAATCCCGTCTTTTGGATTCGTAGATTCGGGACTGTCCCCGGCACTTTGTACCCAGAGCCAATGTTTGGTTGCGGCTGTGCCACGCTGTGAAACGTTCCAAGCAGAACTCCCCCCGTTCTTATACTAATTCACATCAGGGATAGAGGATTTTAATTGGGGACATGATGCTTCATCGTGTCCCCAATTAAAATCCATTGCACTATGGCAGGTATCAGGTTGGTATTACCCTTCAAAAGCTCTCGGGCCGCCGTCGATGTAGATGGTCTCGCCTGTCATATAGCTGGAGGCCTTGGAAGCAAGAAAAACCACAGGCCAGGCGATCTCCTCGGGGTTACCCCACCGACCCAGGGGCAGTGAGGCAAAACGTTCTTTAGTCGACTCCGGCGTTATTCCCATTTGCTGTTGCACGGCCTCTGTGATGATCATTCCCGGCCCGATGCAGTTCACGCGAATGTTATACTGCGAGAATTCTACCGCCATGGCTTTTGTGAGATTGATAACAGCGGCCTTCGCGGCGCCGTACGCCGCCATGATGGGCGCGCCATCCCTGCCGGCGATTGAAGCGATATTGATGATGCTGCCCTTATTCTGCTTCTTCATCTCCCGGACCGCGGCCTTTGCAAACAGGAAGGTCCCGGTTGCGTTGATTCCAAAAATGGCGTTCCATCCGTTGAGGCTCACATCCTCCAGCGGGCACACGAAGCTTGCGCCGGCGTTGTTGACCAGGATGTCGAGCTTGCCAAACTTTCCGACCGTCTGTTCGACAACGTTGTTCACCTCATCTTCTTTGCGCACGTCGCATGTTATGGCCAGCGATTTTCTGCCGATCTCCTCGATCTTCCTGGCCGTCGGTTCCAGATTTTCCATCTTGCGGCTGCAAACAACCACATCCGCGCCCGACAACGCCAGCGCTTCCGAAATGGCTTTGCCGATGCCGGTGCCGCCTCCCGTTACTATCGCGACTTGATCCTGCAGGCCAAATGGCGCCTTATCCATGGAATGATCCCCTCCCTTTCTCTCAGATCGGATTTAATTGGGGACATGATGCTTCATCGT
>CAYZZY010000272.1:0-2596 GCA_964482745.1 uncultured bacterium | reverse complement strand
CGACGTTTCTGGCCGCGCGCCCTATCGTCTGGATCAGTGATTTCTCGGCTCTCAGGAATCCTTCCTTGTCCGCGTCAAGAATTGCAACGAGTGAAACTTCCGGGATATCAAGACCTTCCCTGAGCAGGTTGATGCCGACGAGCACGTCGAACACGGCGCGTCTGAGATCGCGAATGATCTCGAACCGCTCGATAGTGGGAATGTCGGAATGCAGATACCGCACGCGCAGGCCCACTTCCTGATAGTAGTCGGTGAGATCTTCCGCCATCCGCTTCGTGAGGGTCGTAACGAGCACGCGTTCTTTCTTCTCGATGCGCTTCCGGATTTCCTCCAATAAATCGTCTACCTGATTGCCGGCCGGTTTCACGAGCACCTTCGGATCTATCAGGCCGGTCGGTCTGATGAGTTGCTCGACCACCACTCCTTCGGTTTTCTCCAACTCGTAATCGCCGGGTGTCGCCGACACGTAGATCGCTTGATTTGTGAGCTTTGTGAACTCATCGAACCTCAGCGGTCGGTTATCGAGCGCCGACGGCAGGCGGAACCCGTAATTCACCAGCGTCTGCTTGCGCGACCGGTCTCCCTTATACATTCCGTGAAGCTGTGGAATTGTCTGGTGGCTCTCGTCGATAAAAATCAGGAAATCATCGGGGAAATAGTTGAGGAGTGTGAACGGCGGCTGCCCCGGCCGGCGCCCGTCCAGATGCAGCGAGTAGTTCTCTATTCCGGAGCAGAAGCCGGTCTCTTTCAGCATCTCCAAATCGAAGGTCGTGCGCTGTTCGAGCCTCTGCGCTTCGAGCAGCTTGTTCTGGTTCTTAAGCTCGGGAAGGCATTCGGCCAACTCGGCGCGAATGTTCCGGATCGCCAGGCCCAGCCGGTCATGCGAGGTCGCGTAATGGCTGCTCGGAAAAATAAGCGCCCTGTCGAGCTTTCGAACCATCTGCCCGCGCAGTGGGTCTATCTCGGATATGGCGTCTATCACATCTCCGAAAAACTCGATTCGCACAACGCGGTCGCTCTCATAGGCGGGGAAAACCTCGACAACATCTCCGCGCACGCGGAATGTTCCGCGATGGAAATCATGGTCGTTGCGTTCGTACTGAATCTCCACCAGGTGCTTCAATAACTCCTCGCGCGTCATCTCCGCATTGTTCTCGAGCGACACGAGCATCCCCAGGTATTCTTCGGGTGAGCCGAGTCCGTATATGCAGGAAACGCTTGCGACGATAAGCACGTCGCGCCTTTCGAACAAAGATCTCGTCGCGGAATGGCGCATTTTGTCGATCTCATCATTTATTGACGCATCTTTCTCGATGTATGTATCCGTTGAAGCCACGTAGGCTTCCGGCTGGTAATAGTCATAATAGCTTACGAAATACTCGACCGCGTTCTCCGGAAAGAGCTGCTTGAACTCGCTATAAAGCTGGGCTGCCAGCGTCTTGTTGTGTGCCAGCACAAGGGAAGGCCGGTTCACCTTCTCTATCACGTTCGCCATCGTGAACGTTTTTCCTGAGCCGGTGACGCCGAGAAGCACCTGGTGTCTGGTACCCGCGAGGATCTCCTCCGCAAGCCTTTCAACCGCCCGCGGCTGGTCGCCCTTCAGCTCAAAATCCGTTACCAGCCGAAATCTGTCCGCCATTACAATTTCTCCTGTTCGTACCGCTGTGAAGCGCTATTCGTATAGTATACCGAACCCTCAAAAAAAAAGACACAGAAGTCTGTGGGAATCTGTCGCGCGGGCTTCTTGATTTCCCCTTTAGGGTCTTGATAGAATGGCACTCCAATCATCTGACAGGCGAAGACAACTCTCGTTCGGAGGGAATTCGATGCCATCGCAAGGAAAAAGAAAGCTGGTCCTGGGTGTGGATGTTGGAACCGGGAGCGTGCGCGCCGGAGTGTTTACCCTGCGCGGCAAAATGCTCGGGGTAGGGGAGTGCCCAATTGAGATTTTTTGCCCGAAGCCGGACTTTGTGGAACAGTCTTCAAATGACATCTGGCACGCCGCCGGACGGGCGATTCGACTATGCCTGCGCCGGGCCGCCGCCAAGACGCATGATGTCGTCGGACTCAGTTTCGATGCAACCTGTTCGCTCGTGGCCCTCGATGGGAACGATAAGCCGATCACCGTATCGCCCACAGGGAAGCCCGACCGGAATATCATTGTGTGGATGGATCACAGGGCAATGGAGCAAACCGATCGTATCAACGCCACGCGGCACAGGGTGCTGAAATATGTCGGCGGCAAACTCTCGCCCGAACAGGAACCTCCGAAGCTCCTGTGGATAAAGGAAAACCTTCCGCGCACCTGGAAGAATGCTGCGAAGTTTCTCGATCTTGCGGATTTCATGGTGTATGCGGCAACCGGAAACGACATGCGGAGTCTATGCACTGTTGTCTGCAAGTGGACCTACCTCGGACACGAACGCAAGCACGGGCGCTGGGACACCTCTTTTTTTAATCAGGCGGGGCTTGAGGACCTGTTCGAGAACGACAGAATCGGCGCCTCGGTGCGGCCCATGGGCGCCTATGCGGGCCCATTGACCGGCGAGGCCGCGAAGGCCCTGGGCCTGCGCCCCGGCATCGCAGTCGGCGTGGG
>CAYZZY010000271.1:0-2598 GCA_964482745.1 uncultured bacterium | reverse complement strand
CCATCGATTGCAGGATGGTATGGCGACGGGGACTGTCCCTATTTACGGAATCCCGTCTTATGGATTCGTAGAATAGGGACTGTACCCAAAGCCGATCTTGGGTTGCGGCTACGTCGCGCTGTCTACTCGCCGAACAGATCCATCTGGGATCCGGGTGGAACAATGTCTGTTTCGACCGGACTTTCTTCAAGGGGAGTTTCTTCCACCACCGCGGCGCTTTCTTTCACGGTTTCTTCCTTTATGGCGGCCTTTTTTTCGGGTTCTTCCTTTGGCGTGATGATATGCCGGCTGAGTCGTTTTCCGAAGCCGATGATGGTCATCACGGTGGGGCGGTCGAGCGCCTCGGGGAACACGCTCGCGTCGCACGCGTAGAGGCCTTTGATCTCCGTCTCCAGATTGCTGTTTACGACATGGCCTATCCTGCACGTGCCGCTCGGGTGTGCGCCTTTGACTTCGCCGGTCACGATCCGATGGGGCGGACATCCGAGGGCGCGGAGTATCTCGATACCGACTCCGATCCCTTTATTCAAACGGCCGAAATCGCGATCGCTGAGTTTTTTCGAGATGGTGCCGTTTGGATGTATCCGTCCTGACAGATCGTCTTTCACTTTCACGAGGATCCCGATCAGTTGTCTGTATTTGAAGGCCATAGCGAAATGCTTGGGCGATTTCCTGAACAGGTTCATCATAAGGAGCAGCTTCGGCTCGATAATCGTGCCCAGGCGGATGCCGTGGCTTTCGTAAAACTCCCATGAAACGACGGAAACCGGGGGATCCTGCCATGTTCCCTCGAATGGGGCCTGGCCGTACACGATGACCGTCGGATCCGTGAAACAGCCATCTCCCGCCCTGTCGATCCCCGCGCGCTGGAGGAGCAGCGGCGTTCCGAGCCCGCCCGCCGCGAGTATCACGCGTCGCGACCGGTACTTTGTGAGCCGGCCATCCCTTGTTTTCAGGACAACTCCGGCGGCTTTCCCATTTTCCACGATGACATCCTCACACGTGGTCTCGGTGAGGAGTTCCGCGCCGGCGGATACCGCGTCTTTGAGGTATTCCCGTGCAGTCCATTTTGCCCCGCATGTGCAGCCAAGATGCTCCCTGGCGCCGCAGCAGTGTCCGTTCACGAATCGCTCGGGATCAAGAAATTTGGCCATAGGTTCCCAATGGTAACCTATCTTGTTGGCGGCCTCCATAACCTTGATCGAAGCCACGCCCAGCAAATGCTCCGGCAGAACGCCCGCCCTGGTCTCTCGCCTGATCTCGTCAAGCCATGGCGACAGATCGATGCCGTAGCGCGATGCGAGCCAGGGCGGAGGATCGGCGGCGCTGGCGCTGAAGAACACGCTTGCCCCGCCGGTGGTGCTTGCCCGCAGCAAAGGCAGTCCTTCCTTCGAGCGGCCCATATCCAGCACTCTCAGCGCGGTCATATAGCGGCCAAGCCGCTGATGGTCCTTTCCGCGTTCAACGATCAGGACTGCTTTTCCCGCCCTCGAAAGCTCCCTGGCAACGGTTGATCCGCCGGGACCCGACCCCACGATGATCGCATCATATTCGTTGCGTTTTCCTGCGGCCATTCCTTCCTCCGGATTTATCCCTGCATCGATCGGCCATGCATGACATTGATGCACAAATGAGAGCAGCGCCATTTGTCTAAGGATACCATAAATATTTCGCAAAAAAAAGCCCTTATCCCTGCGTGCAAACCCAACATGTTGTGCGTGGAATCAGCATACCTGATGTATTCAGGGAGAGAATGGGGACGGTGTTGTTGCAGTGGGGATGCGGGGAGGCTCCGGAAGAACTTCGGCCCAACAGCGACGAGGTATCTGATCTGGAAAGGGCGGTATTCTTCACTCCGGCGTAGTGCGAATTTCGCCTAAATTCGCAAGGCGGAGCAAGAAGGCGAAAGTAAACAATATCAGCACGACTCTTCATGGAAGGGACTGGAAATGGGGATGACGGTTTGGTCCGCAAGCGAGGGCGGTGTTCAGGAGAACAATATCCCAATCGAGCATGCGCACTATCTACGCAAACAGTTCACCGGCGCCCCTGGCGGATTTGCAGACAAATATGCGGTCCGATTGTTCCGGGCTGCCGGCCATATCGGGCATTCTGTTCCGGAGAAAATCCCTGTAGTAGCGCTCTTCAACTGTCTCGATGAACCCGTTGACCTCGGTATCCCGCACGAGGCTTATCGTGCAGCCCCCAAAGCCGGCCCCGGTCAGTCGCGAGCCCAGGGCGCCCGCATCTCTCGCTATAGCGACGAGCGCATCCAGTTCGCGGATGCTGACTTCATAATCATTCGCGCAGCTTTTGTGCGATTCGTACATAAGCCTGCCGAATTCATCCATTGCTCCGCTCCGAAGCGCCAGAGAGGCCTGCCGGACGCGGCGGCCTTCGTTGATCGCGTGCCGGCACCGGGCGCGGAGCTTCAGTATCCCCAATGAGCGGATCTCCTTATCATTGAAGACAGCGAGGTATGCTTGGCGAAAATCATTCATGCTCGTGTCCAACAGGTGAGCGATCTCGGCGGAGGAATATGCATCCTTCCGGAATGTCTCTTTCACAAGTGAATCGATCTTTACCTCTGAGAGTGCG
>CAYZZY010000270.1:0-2609 GCA_964482745.1 uncultured bacterium | reverse complement strand
CGGGACGCGCCTTTTGCTCGGGCGCCGACCTCACGAGCGTGAGTGGCTACCACGCCGAAGCCGAGGGCGACGCGCTCGCGGAAGGCATAAAGCAGGCGCAGGGTGTATTTGACGAAGTTGAGGCGCTCCCGATGCCCACGATAGCCGCCATGAACGGACACGCCGTCGGCGCCGGCCTGCAATTGGGACTCGCATGCGATTTCCGCATCGCTGCCCGCGGATCGAAACTCGGCTTGTCCGATGTAAAGATAGGCATCATCCCCGCGCTCGGCGCGACCACGAGACTGCCGCGCTTGATCGGTATCGCAAAAACGAAGGAACTCATCCTTACGGGTGATTTGATCAGCGCGGATGAAGCGCTCAAAATCGGGCTGGTCAATCAGGTCGCCGAAAGAGAATCTATCGATGTGGTGGTAAAAGAACTGGCCGATAAACTCACTTCCCGGGCGCCGCTTGCGACCGCGGCGGCAAAACGCCTGCTCAACTCAGGCGCACCGCTCGACGAAGTGGCCTCAACCCAGTCACGCCTCATAAAATCCGGAGACGCCATCGAAGGCATCTCCGCCTTTTTCGAAAAGCGCACGCCCGATTTCAAGGGATCATAGCCCATCATTCCTCTTTTCTGTCATTCCCGTCTCTTCTTGTCATTCCCGCAAGCCGTAAGCGGGAATCCATTCCTCTTTTCTGTCATTGCGAGGAATGAAATGACGCGGCAATCTCGTCTTTGACTTCGGACTCAGGACTGACTATTATCTGCGTGAATCGGCGTGTATCTGCAGTTCCGAGTTGCTTTTTCTTTATGTCTTGGCGCCTTCGTGGTTACATCTTCGGTTTCTGGTTCCTTGTTTCTGGTCTTTGTAATCTGCGACCAGCGGCGAAATCTGTGGATAACGGGTCTTTGGTCGTCTTGTTCGTGTAATTGGTGTAAGCTTCTCCTGAGCCTGTCGAAGGATTCGTGGTCCTATCTACCCCGAAGAGGGTGAATAAAAGCAGACAGGAATTATCCCCAGGGACCAGGAGCAGTCCAGATACGCTGGAAGGGTTGTCGCTCAGCAAGTGAGACTATGAGGGGTTGAAGGAAGACCTTGACAGCTGCGACGACCTCTTCGAAAGCTTCCGGCGCGTTGACAAGCTTGGCCTTTCTGATGAAGGCTATCCATTGGGTCTTCTTGTTCGCGTCGTCTATGAAGGAAGGTTCGAAGACGGTCGGATTGGCGGCGATTGGTGTCCTTCGGTTTTCAAATGTTCTCGCAATCGCCTCGCTCAGCGTCTTTCCCTTAAAATCGGATGACTGCGATAGCATCCAGATGTCGTAGAAGTCTTTCATCCGACTGTTCACTACGCCGAGCTTTACCATGGCTTCGAACTTTTCGGCAATGGCGCTCTCCCTGGTGTAACCATTCAACTTGGGAACTGGAAAGTCGAGAAGCGCAGGGTACGCAACCTTGCGGGGACCCGGAACAATCACATCTCCGAAAGCGATATCCACCTGAAGGGGCACGACTGCATTCCCGAGGCTGCACCGTAACCGTACGCGCACGCCTTCGTATTTGGCAGTCTCAGTGATCCTGACAGCAGTCACCGAACCGGCATCAAAAGACATGCCATCCGCCTTCACATCCATGTCGCAGGCATCCTTCATTGCAGCGATGATCACATCGAGGTTGTTTTCGATTTTCCCAAGGAGATCGATATCCATGGTAGGACGTACCGGCTGTCCGTTCCATGCCAGGAACATCAGCGCTCCCTTGAGGATAAACCTGTCCGCATGCGGGCTCATGGATAGCCGGTAGATAAACCGCTCAATGGCGAAATACTGCAACAGTTCGTTGAAGGGGCGCGAAGATTCCTTCGCCATAGTGATAAGGCGCTGGTGTACCGACGCGGCTGTGTTCTGAACTTTCCGCGCCATTAAAGGATCGCCTCAAGGTAGGGCCGAATGATCTTCGCCACCCGGCAGATTGATGCATATGTCATAAGTTCATCCACTTTGATGCTCCTCCGTTCGCGATAAAAACGGATTGCCTCCACGGCCGTATCAAGGCCGATCTTGTTGCGAAATTTGAAGCAGTCTGCGAGCGTCTTTTCCGGACTATAGATACGCACGCCTACGCCGTCAAGTTCATGAATCTCCACACCCTCGGTGAAGGCCTTGCCAGTGAATCGGTAGGATTTGATTGGAGGATGATCCAGCCGGGGTTCCTCCGCCCCGCGTCGCAGAGCCACATGCACTTCGTGGGGTATCTGGGTAGTGATTTCGTGAAACGCTAGTGCCGAAATGAGGCAAATCACTCCGGCTGGCACTCGGATCGCGACGGTCACCAAGTCGGGGTTGCCCAGTGGGGGGATGTCGGCAAGGCGATACACCCCACGGCTTACCACCTCCAGCATTCCGGAGTCTCGCATGCTGTAAAGCGTGGCGGGATGGATTCCCGCACGAATAGCCTGTGTCGTGCGAAGCATTCCACCATGCTTCTTGAAGATGGAGACCGGCCTGTCGAATCGATTACTCTTTCCTTTTGCGTCAGAAGATGTCATGATAGTATTACCTACGCATATTTACTTCTATGGGTAATTATATCAGCTCTCACAACCGATGTCAAGGGCCC
>CAYZZY010000269.1:0-2641 GCA_964482745.1 uncultured bacterium | reverse complement strand
AAGCTCATAACGATGCCGTATTCGTCGCACAATTCCCTCACTCTTTCCAGATAACCCGGTCTTGGTGTCTGGCAACCGTGGTTTACGACATAGGGCTCAAAGTGGATCATGGCCACTTCGTCCCCATATTTCTTCAGAGTATCCTCGAGGATATCGATCTCGTTGTAGGGAAGCATGAAAGATTCCTCGTTAGCGGCCGAAACCTTTCCCTCGCTGTAGCGGTAATCGTCGGGCATCCCCTGGATGGCAAACGGTCTGCCTTCGGCTTCTTTGTCATACCTGCCGCCCATGGTGTTGTCCGCCCATCCGTGGTACTGGTCATTGAACCGAATAAAACGAGGACGTCCGGTATACGCCCGGGCCAGCCGGATTGCCGCCTGGACGGAATCGGTGCCGCCCAGATTCAGCTTGACCTGCTCGGCGCATGGCACATGCTGGACAATTTTCTCTCCGAGTTCCACATCCTCGGGAATAAAAAACGAACCCGAACCGACGGCAGTTGGTCGGCCATCCAGATAATCTCTCAAATCCTGCACTATCTCGGGGTGACAGAAACCCAGAATATTGGGTCCGTAGGCCAGAAGGAAATCGATGTACTCCTTCCCCTCTATGTCCCACATGTGGCTGCCCTCTGCCCGTACTATGAAGGGTTTGTGCTGGGTAACCTGTAGCGATGCCCGCATGTTGCTGTGCCCGCAGGGAAATACCTTGTCAAACCGATCCGAAAGTTCTGCGTTCGTTAGGCCAGTAAACTCTTCAGGAATTGTCATGGGCTATTTCTCCTTGTCAGCGCCAGGCTGCTATCCGGCTATCAGTTCCGGGGCCGCCGATTTCATCGGCTCCATCATAGAATCCAACGTCTGGTTAAAATCGGCAAGTGTCTTGTCAACGATGGCTTCGGTCATCGGCGCTGAAATCGCCCAGAGCACACCGGCGGCGGGTGTGAAGTTGCCCTTATTCAGCATTGACAGTCCGATCAATCTCATCAGTTCCTTATGAGCCGGCGGTGTTTCGGCCCGGCGAGGATCCCTCGCCGGCTCGCCAAGTCCGATGAGCATAAGCGAACCCTCGCCAATCACATACCCTCGGATAGTGCGGCCAAAGATAGCTTCGATGAATCCCTGCTTCAGACGTGCGCCCAATCCATTCATACGCTCCAGAAGCTCCGGCGTCATCTCACTCAAGCCCGCTATGCCTGCGGACGCCGTAACGGCATTCGCCGCGAAGCATCCCGAGTGGTGCACGGGCTCATCATGAAGCTGGAAATTGAAGAGATCCATGATCTCGCGTCGCCCTCCGAACGCTCCACATGCCAATCCACCCCCGAGGAATTTTCCAAACGCGCTCAGGTCGGCTTCGACACCGAAATATTCCTGGGCGCCTCCCATTGCAAAACGATAACTCATGACCTCGTCCATGATCAAAGGCACATTGTATCTATTTGTCAGATCCCTCAGAAACTCAAGGGTGTCATCCCCCGTGGCAAACCAGACGCCGTTGAGAAGGAGCCCGGCAAGATCATCCTTGTTTTCCTCGAAAATTCGCTCGAGTTCCTGCCGCTCAAACATGTCGGCGAGGATAAGATCGTCTCCGGCGTGCTTCGGCACCCCTTTTTGCGAGGTCCCCATGCCGACTTCCATTTCGGGAATCGTGCCATGATATGAGCCGACCTGCTTTATTATTTTGTTCTTACCCGTATAGGCCCTGGCCGCGCGGCAGACGAACATTACAGCCTCGGTCCCCGAACAGCAAAAGCACATAGAGTCCACACTCGGGTAGCGATCGCATATGATCTTTGCCCATTGGTGGACGCTCTCCGTGGCTGCCCCTGAGCTTATGAGCACGGGCGCGGTCTCCTGGATAGCCGCGATAACCTTGGGATGAGCATGTCCCAGCAGGAGCGCAGTGAAATTGTTATTGTAGTCGACGTATTCATTGCCATCTATGTCATAGAGATGGCAGCCGTCGCCATTCTCGACAAAAACAGGATACGGTTTCCACCAGTTAGTGTCGCGAGTGACACCTCCGGAGACAAATTTGGAGGATGTCTTAAGCATTTCCATGGATTTTTTGGTCTTTTGCCTGTACTCATCCTCGATTTCATTGGCGCATTGCACCAGAAGTTTGTCCGACATGATTCCTCCTTTCAATCACGCTGCCGGGCAGCGGCATCCCCTTACAATTCGAATATGAATCTATTCGGAGTTTCTTAAATATTCCAGATACATCTTCATTCTTGCCTTTGAAACCGACCATCGTGTAGAATCATCTCTGTCCATTACAGCAAGCGCGGCCCCGCCCTCACTGCTTTCAAGAATCAGTTCCGCCACCATATTCGGATCGACCTTTCTGAACTCGCCTTCTTTGATTCCTTCGCGAACGATCTCCGCTATTATCCCCTTGATTTTGCCATACCACCTCTTAATAGCTTGCAGGATAGCCGGATGATTATCCGAAAGCGCCCAGATTTGCACCCATCCGCGGATCTGCGCAATGTCGAAACTCTTCGGATTCATAAATCGGTCGAAGAGAGATTGCATTTTCTTGGTGGGTGAGTTATGCTTTGAGAGTTCCTGCTCGAGCCCCGGCGCATATGAATCGACGAAATCTTCCACGGCCGCAACTACCAGGGCTTCCTTCG
>CAYZZY010000268.1:0-2644 GCA_964482745.1 uncultured bacterium | reverse complement strand
ACAAACAACCCCGCCGCCGTCGCCGCAATTGTAGAACTCTGTCTCAAGTCCGGCGCCCGAAAAGTACAGGTGTTCGATCGCACCTGCACTGACCCGCGCCGCTCTTACGACACGAGCGGAATCGCAAAAGTTGCGGAAGAGGCAGGCGCATCCGTCAGTCAAGTGAACAAAAGAAAATTCCGTCCTATTGCCATTTCGAAGGGCACATCGATGCAAGAATGGTCGATATACGAAGATGCCGCAAAGGCGGACGTCCTCATAAGTATTCCGATAGCGAAGCATCACTCGCTGTCAAGACTTACCCTTGGAATGAAGAACATGATGGGTATCGCGGGTGGGGATAGAGGCAAGTGGCATACAGATATCCACCAGCGGATAGCCGATTTCGCAACGGTCACCGCAGTGGACCTGATCCTTGTCGACGCTTACCGCATACTCACCGATCATGGACCCAACAGCGGAACCGAGGCGGACGTGCGCCAGGAAGGTTTGCTTGTTGCAGGAATCGATCCCGTTGCGGTCGACGCTTATTGTACAACCATCTTCGGGCTTAACCCGAGTGAGGTCGGTTTTGTCCAGAATGCCCACGCTCTCGGGCTGGGTGAGATGGACCTGACGAAAGTGAAACAACAGAGAATAGAGCTGGCCTGATCCGCGAGGTCCACTGGTACTATCGGAACTCCTGGGTGTAACATCAGTAAATGTAAGAAGGTGTTCCCGGTCGCTTCCGGGCGTCGGCTGTCGATAAGGCCGACGCCGCGACCGGCGATCCTTTTTCTTTTATGAGAAATCTCAGACGCATCTCTCAACTCATATGCCTTGCGCTGTTCCTTTTTCTTTTGACAAGGGCGTCCTATCCGCTGACCGATGCGTATCCGGTTGACATGTTCCCCAGGCTCAGTCCCTTGCTGGGCATAACCGCTTCAATCGCCTCGCGCGCGATAGTTACGCTGTTCTGGCCTGCCCTCATTGTTGTCGCCGCCACTCTAATCCTCGGGCGGGTCTTCTGCGGATGGGTTTGCCCGATGGGAACAACGCTGGACATTTCCGACAAGCTTTTCAAGAGAAAACGAAATCCGATTGCCGATCAGAAACCCAAACATCGCCAGTGGAAGTTTGGCCTTCTTGTAGTGGTGCTTGCCGGTTCCGTTTTCGGGGTGCAGCTTGCGGGATGGTTCGATCCCCTCAGCCTGGCCACCCGTTCGTATGCCCTCGCGCTCGTGCCATACACCAATTTTTTGGCCGAACGAATTCTTGACCTGCTGTTTCTGGCGCCCGCGCTCGCTCCCGTGCTCTATCCTGTAGAGGATTTCTTGCGCGAACACATTTTTTCTTTTCAACAACTGGTCTTTTCTTCACATCTTCTTTTTTTATTCATCTTCTTTGGGGTCGTCGCGCTGGGCGCACTCAATCGCCGCTTCTGGTGTCGCAGTCTCTGCCCGCTCGGGGCCCTGATAGCGCTCTTCGGCCGCTATCCGGTCTTGAGGAGAACCGTGAGCGATAAATGCACCCACTGCCTCAAGTGTCAGGGCTTATGCATGACCGACGCGATTGTCACGGAGGGCGCGAATATCCTGAGAGGGGAATGCGTCTATTGTTTCACGTGTGAAGACGTGTGCCCCGAAAACGCGATCAGCTTCTCCTTCAAGGCGGGTGAGCCGCAGAGTGTGGCGGGATCGGTGTTGAGCCGGCGAGCATTTCTCACCACCTCTCTTGCGGGGGCTGCCGCGCTTCCGGCTCTGAAGCTTAACTACCGGCGAAGCTCTCTGTATCCATGGGTCATCCGGCCGCCGGGAGTCGATGACGAGAAAGCATTCCTTTCCGAATGTATCCGCTGCGGCGAGTGCATGAAGGTGTGCCTTAGGAACGCTCTCCAGCCGACGCTCCTCGATGCGGGCGCCGAGGGTTTATGGTCGCCGAAGCTTGTTCCCCGTGTCGGATATTGCGAATACAATTGCACGCTCTGCGGGCAGGTGTGTCCATCGGGCGCTATTCCCGAACTCAACGTCGACGAGAAGCATAAGGCGAAGCTGGGCCTGGCATACTTCGACAAGAACCGCTGCATTCCCTGGGTCGCATACGACAACTGGAGTGAGAAAAGCGAATGGTCGAAGGAATACAACTGCGCCGTGTGCGAGGAGCATTGTCCGACTCCGAAAAAATCCATACGGTTTTCCGATATCACCGTCCAGACTGCCGACGGGCCGAAAATGATAAAGAGGCCGACGATCGTAAAGGAAGAATGCATCGGATGCGGAATATGCGAATATGTGTGCCCGCTTGACGGCCCGGCCGGAGTCAGGGTGATCTCCAAAAATGCTGCCAGGCACCTCGAACAAACCGGTGGTAGTTCTGAACAAATTGTAAGCCTTTGAACGCTTCCTCCAGCCTCTGATCTGTCACATACTTCTTTCGCGGGAATGACACCCGAAGCGATTTCTCAGGACAAACCGCTGAAAAATGTGGTTATGATAAAATTATCTATAATAATTCAACTCTTTCTGCTTTTCCCTTTCCTTTCATGGCAAAGTTCTATATCCAAGCCCTTGTAAAAACTTTTCGCTCGACAACAAGATATAGTGGTATTTGGGGCCGGGGGGCCTTGAATTTTGTGGAAATTCGTGTATAATTGAGAGTTGGTGAG
>CAYZZY010000267.1:0-2648 GCA_964482745.1 uncultured bacterium | reverse complement strand
CAGCAAAAAACCCACTTTCAAGTATATCCATTTATGGCCCCCGCACAGCCCGTTACGATTCAATGAGAAACTCGAATATGAGGACATGCCGGGCGGCCGAGGCAACTACGCGAGGCAGGCCATGGGTTGCCTGGAACTGACGAAGATTCTTTTGAATGCGTTGAAGGAATTGGGCATATACGACAACACAATGGTATTTGTCCTGGCAGACTCCGGGTGGGGGTATCCGATTGATGTCAGTCAGTGCGGATACCGAAAAAGCGACAGTGACAACCTGTGGCTGGATGAGTTTATGAAGGCACGGGCTCTCCCTCTCCTGCTTATAAAGCCATTCATGTCAAAAGGCATGTTGAAGATTTCGGCTGCTCCTGTCTCCCATGGCGACATAGCAAAGACAATCATCTCCGGACTCGAACTAAAATCCGAAGTCCCCGGAAAGTCCATATTCGAGATCGAGACCTCGGAACTCCGCGACCGGCGATTTCGCTATTACTATGTGGAAAAAGTCATGCAAGAAGGTCATCTGCCGCCGCTGAGGGAGTTCATCGTTTCAGGGTTTAGCTGGCTCGGCAGGTCTTGGTATCCGGCGTGCCGGGCATATACTCACGAGGGGGTCAAAAGAGCCTCACGGCTTACCCAACATGAGGGGGTCACCATCCGATTCGGAGAAGACGGTGATTCTCTGCCGTATCTTGGAAGGGGTTGGAGCTACGTCCAGAAAGGATTCACCTCGACGGATGGCACAACAGCGGCGATCATCGTTCCGGTCGACAAGGTCACATCTGACATAGAGTTGAAAGTGTCCTTTGATCCATATATCGTGCCGGGCAAAGTGGACAGACAGAGAGTAGCCGTCCTTGTCAACGGGACAGAAATCGACGTCTGGGAAATCGACCGGCACAATGAGGAATGGAGAGCCTCCCGGTCGAGGGGAGAATTCCTGGAAAGAACCACCCGCATCCCAAAAGGCCTGCTGGCGGATTCCATTATGGTGATAACCCTCCACCTTCCAGACGCAGTTGTGCCCGTGCAGCAGGGCTGGGGCATGGATGAACGCATGCTTGGCATCCGCTTACGATCGCTTGCACTGAATACAATTGACAAGTGAGATTGCGTCGACCGCAAGACACCGGCGAGATGAAAGAAACGCGAGAGAATGCTGGAGGCAATCAGTTCCACCCGCTTCTGGATGGAGTCATTCCTTTGAGAACTCCTGCCAGAGTTCTCGCACGTTGCCGGAACACAGCAGATGAACGTGCTTTTTGATCTTGAAGACATCCCAGTCCCACCATTGCATTTTCAGCAGCATCTCGATTTCTTCATCTGAAAAGCGTTTCGCAATTACCTGGGCAGGATTGCCACCGACAACGGTGTAAGGAGGAACGTCCTTCGTTACAACACCACGGGTAGTAACAACAGCGCCGTCACCGACATTGACTCCCGAGAGGATCACGCATTCGGCTCCCAGCCACACATCGTTTCCGATAACAACATTGCCCTTTGTGGCCGGGTGCCCCTTAATTCCTTTTGCCTCGGGCCAGAGTTGGTTGATGGGCACGGCAGGGAAAGGATATGTTGTGATCCAGTCGGTTCTGTGATTGCCGCCAAGAAAGATGGTCACGCCATTGGCAATCGAACAGAATCGTCCGATCTTCAGTACCACTTTTTCTCCCCACCAGCGAATGATGGGGGTGCCGTAGGAGTAGTCGCCAATCTCGAATCCATACTTCTTGACATAATCCGCAAGAATATCTTTTGTATAGAAAGATTTTGTCTGGTTCATCACGTCAGGGATTCAGGTTTTTTGCCAGTAAACGCCTACGCCGTCAATATCCAGAATCGGATCCTTGATGCCACGCGGATTGCGAAAATCGTGTACCGCCGCCCGACACGCCGCAAGAACGCCATAATCGTCAACGACAACAAACCCGCGAGGAGACAACTTGTCATAAAGGTATGCAAGCGCCTCGGTGGTCGATTCGTACATGTCTCCGTCCAGACGCAATATGGACAGGCGTTCGATAGGGGCATCGGGCAACGTGTCCTTGAACCAGCCCTTCAGAAACTTCACCTGTTCATCAAGCAAATCATATTTGGCAAAGTTTGATTGTACTGATTCAAGCGTGACTCTCAGAGCATCATACGTATGGTGGTCACTGGTTGCGTCCTGCGGGAAATGCGCGGTGTCGGGCTCCGGCAATCCTTCGAAAGAATCCGCGCACCATACAATGCGATCGGTAACACCGTATGCTTTCAGTATCGCCCTCATAAAAATGCATGCGCCGCCTCGCCATATGCCGGTCTCTATCAGATCGCCCGGAATATTATTTTTGATGACATATTCCGTCAGGATCCGGAGATTGGCCATGCGCTGGTTGCCGATCATGGTATGGGCTTTTGACGGCCAATCGAGTCCACGGTCCCTTATGCCCGGATCATACTTGCCGCCGGTCCATTTGTCTCCAGGCGGATCCTCGTAGATCGTATTGGTCACGCATTTCTGCATGAGGTCCAAATATAGGGATTGTGCATCGGCTTCCATATGGCCCTCCCGTACAAAAACCTATCAACGATACAGTATAAGATACACCCTTTTTTGTCAATATCCGTTACAGGTCAATAAGATTATCTCAGGCAATCTCTCTCAC
>CAYZZY010000266.1:0-2650 GCA_964482745.1 uncultured bacterium | reverse complement strand
CTTGACAAACGCCCGCTTCATATATACACTGTATATATGAAGCGCAGGAAAAACGGGCCGAAAACAAGGAAACAAATAGGCGACACCGCAATAAAGTTGTTTGAAAAGGGCGGCGTCAAGGCGGTGTCGATGCGCAAGGTCGCATCGGAAGTCGGCGTCACGCCCATGGCGATCTATAACCATTTCGAGAATATGGAGGATCTCCTCCTCTTTGTCTATGAGAGAGGGGTGCAAAAGCTTGCGCGCTCGATCCGGATAGCCATGGGGAAACAGGTCGGGGCCGGACACAAACTCAGGGCGCTGATGAAGAGCTATGTGCGATTCGGCTATAGAAACCCGCATTACTACAATCTCCTGTTTGGAACGGAATTCATCCAGAAGTATCTGTGGGACACGCCGCCGCGCAGTCTTGTGATGGTGGGCTTCTGGAGCCGGCTTACCGAGGCGGTCGAGAATGGCCAGCGAGAAGGGGTTATCAGCAAGGATCATAACACGCAGGAAGTGGCGACCCATTTCTGGTCTTCGATGCACGGGTATACGATGTTCCTGATAATGGGGCGTCTCCAACAGTTGTGGCAGCTTCCGGAGGCCGAACTATTGGAAATGATGACACGAAACCTTATCGGTTCCGTGGCATAGGCTGTTTTTTTGCCCGGAATATATACGCCGTATATACGGCGTAGGGTGGAACGTGAGAAAAGGAGGACGGTATGGTTGATTTCGAATTGAGTGAAGAACAGCTTGAGATTCAGAAGCTGGCGAGGGACTTCGCGAACAAAACACTCCGGCCCATCGCCAGAGAACTCGACGAGTCGGCCGACTTTAACTGGGACATCCCCAAATGGCTCCATGAACTCGGATTCCTCGGTCTTTTGATCCCGGAGGAGCATGGGGGAGCGGGCAAGACGGTTATGGAAAGCATGCTCGTAATGGAGGAGATCGCCGCCGCCGAGCCGGGTGTGTGTACGACGATGGGCGGCACATGGCTCACGGTCGGCCCGCTCTTGCTGGCGGGCAGCGAGGCTCAGTGGAAGAAGTTCTTTCCGATAATCGTGGAGCAGGGAGGACTCGGCTCTTCCGCCACCACGGAACCGCAGGGCGGCTCGGACCTCGAAGAAACGGAGCAGCATCCGGGCGCGCTCCGCACGACCGCCAGGAAAGTCGGCGACGAATACGTGCTCAACGGCCGAAAATGCTTCATCAGCAATGCCGGCATCGCAAGTATGTATATTACTCTTGCGACACTGGACAAAAAGAATTGGATGGATAATGCGTGCCTGTTCATCATCCCGAAGGACACGCCGGGCCTTTCGTTTGGAAAACTTGAAAAAAAGATGGGGCTCAATTCTTCGGTCACCGGCGATGTGATTTTCGAGGATGTCTGTATTCCGGCCGAAAACCGCATCGGGCCCGAAGGGGCGGGCTACATGATTCATATGAATCGTCTGGCAATGGCGCGCGGGCCGGTAGCCGCGCAGGCAGTCGGCATCGCTCGCAGCGCATTCGAGATTGCGCTCGAGTATGCGAAAGAACGCGTGCAGGGCGGGAAACCGATTATCGAACATCAGATAATCGGCACGATGCTCGCCGATATGGCCATTCAGATAGAGGCCGCACGCCTCCTCTTGTGGAAGGCCAACTGGGTCAACTCCACTTTCTTGCCGCCGACCCGAACCTTTTCCACGATGGCGAAGGTGTTCTGCACCGACATGGCGATGAAAGTCACCGCCGACGCGATCCAGATCCTGGGCGGGTACGGGTACATGAAGGAGTACCTGGTCGAGAAGGCGATGCGCGACGCCAAGGTGCTTCAGATATACGAGGGACCGAATCAAATCTGCCGGCTTGCCGTGGCCGAGGATCTTATGTAAGCGGCGTTTGGATGGCGGGCGGCGAATTGTGTGCCGCCCATGAGGAGGCCATAGCGTCCTTACATGGAAATATTCAGACACTGCTCATAACGGGAGGAATCGAAAATGAAAATAGCCGATTTTGGACACAGCGGGCCGGTGAACGCTCCGCTTTATCCGGAAGGGACACGCGTAAACAAGGAGTTCGAGCTTATTCAGGTCCTCGTCAAGGCCAATCCGGAGGCCATAGCCGCGCTCATTCCCGAGCCGCTTGAGCCGGACGACGAGCCCCTTGCCACCATCGTGGTTGCCAATTACCGGTTTGTCACAAATATCGGACCGTACAAAGAGGCGATTGTTAATGTGGCGGCCAAATACAAGGGCGAAAAGGTGATGTATACTCCCTTCATCTATGTCGATAGCGATTCCAGCATGGCAGGCGGGCGCGAGCGATTCGGGCATCCCAAGAAAATGGCGGACCTTACGTTCGGCCAGGATTGTGAGGTTGTGCGCGGAACGTGTGTCCGGCGTGGCTTCAAGATCGTGGATGCGTCAGTGTGCATTTATGGCAATGGAAACATGGAACACGTGCTCATGCGGCCTCTCTATCAATTGAAGGTTATTCCTCAGGCCGATGTGAGCGCTCCTGCGGAGATAAGCCTGGTGAAAACATGGCAGGACGACATGCAGTTTCATGAGTTCCTCGGGGGGCCTGCTGCTGTCAGTTTCGAGAGGTCGCCCGCCGATCCAATCTACAAACTTGAACCCCTTGAGGTGATCGGGGGAATCTATCTTATCGG
>CAYZZY010000265.1:0-2651 GCA_964482745.1 uncultured bacterium | reverse complement strand
TCGCGGTCTCCCTGTTGGATCGATCGATGTAGATATGCCCTATCTTTTCGCAGGCGGCCCCAAGTGCCGGCAGATCGCGGAGTTCTTTCTTCATCACCCATTTGAAATCGACCCCCAGCCAGCCGTACAGCACGAAGATGTCAAAATGGCTCAGGTGGTTCGATATGATGACATAGGACTGTTCTTTGTCAATGTGGTGCCGCCCTCGCACGGAAACGAGCATGGGCGCCACGAAACTGTTCAGCCGTGCCCACCAGACACCGCACGTCGCGCTCGCGAGCTTGGGGCTGATGGTTGTCGCGATTACGATTGCTCCGGTACCGAAGAAAAGGGTGGAGATCACCAGCCAAGGAATATAAACGAGCCATTTGTAAGGTTGATACAGGATGTAAAGAAGGTGTCTCATGGTCGGCACTCTGTGCAAGTCAAGGATTATCCTGCCATCTCTGCCGTCCAAAGCAGCCCCCACCGGATCTTGCCGCACCGCGACAAATCAACAGCCCCTTTATACCAGATTCCTGCCTGGATGAGAAATGGAAACCGCGAGGCAACGGCCCCTATCCCCCGGTGACCATGTCCAACAGTCGGCTGCGGGCCAGCCAGAGGCCCAGCCCAAAGGACAGTCCAAAGAAGGGCGAGGCGATCAGGACCACGATCACGATGTTTCGACTTCCCCCCCACAGGTCCTCTTCCTTTTTTCCTGCCTTCAGGGCGTTGGCGCGGCGAATCACGATATAGATCCCGGCAAAACAGGCGAGAACCGGTATCAGGCCGCTCGCGATCTTCAGGATGTGAAGAAGGTCCAGGCTCGCATTCAGAAAGATGAGGACGATCCCTGAGCCGAGCAGCAGGAGAACGAGGGGTAGTTCGACCAGGAGATCGATCCAGTAGTGAAAGTGGATCGTCGAAAGGTAGAGCAGGCGGTTCTTGTAAGGATAGACCTCGATCACCAACTCGGTCATCACGACGCCGAGCCAGGCGGCCACGGAAAAAAGATGAATCATGGAAACATAGTTGATGAGCGGAAGTTCTTGCATGCGTCTCTCCTTTGTGGGTGATCGGCCTGCTGTTCTTCCTAGAAGTCGTTCATTTCGATCTTGGCCGCGAGGTTGAATACGACCCACGAACCACACAGATCACAGTCCACATCATTTCCCATACAACAGAAGGGATGAGTGAACCGGTCGCCATCGAGATAGAGGGGCATGACGAGCTCTTTGGCATAGCACTTGTCGGTAACGGCCTTGGCGTTCTGAGAGAAAGTCAGTTCCAGGGCGCGATGCCGGTTCCAGACGAATTTGGGATACAGTTCCTTCAGCCGCATGGCTTCTCGAACGGCCTTGTCGCGTCGCTCGAGGGAACCCCAAGTCAGGCTCGAAGTGTCATTCCTTGGCGGAACATAGAAAGAAAAAGTCATGCCCTGCGCTTTGGTCTTCTGCAGGATATGTACGGTCTCCTCCATGCCGACCTCGTTCTCCTTCGTCACCACGTACTGGCACATGACCGTGGGCCCGAAATCATCCGGCAGCCGCGAAAGTGTCTTCATGACCCGCCGGAAGGAACCCTTGCCACGGATGGCGTCGTTGATCTCCTGTGGCCCGTCAATGGAGACAACGTAGGTGCATCGGGGGAGATCGATCAAGTCGATGGTTCCGTTGGTGGTGACGGTATTCTTCGGGAACCATTTCGTCCCCTCCCGAAGCACGTCTTGACGGATCAAGGGTTCGCCCCCCATCCAGAGCATGGTTTGAATGCCGTGGCGAACTTGAAGCTCTCCCAATCGCTTCACCATGGTCTCCGTATCCATCTCCCCGTTAATATCCGTCGGATTTTCATCGCGAAAGACGAAGCAGTGACGGCACCGCAGATTGCAGCGGTTGGTAATGTTCACCATGGCCGCCGGCCATTGACGTGCCGTTTCGGTTTCCTGATTCATTTCTTCTGCTCTCCCTGAAGAACCGTTTCCCCTGAAGTATTAAAATACTTGCAGTTGATGTCAATATCTGTAATCTTTCGGTAGGACAGGTTATGATGAATGTGCCGCTTCGGTTGGCGGGAAGAAGGAAGGTCGATCATGTCGAAAGATGGAAAAGGAACACCGAGTGCCCAGGATTGGGTGGAAGTCACTGCCGAGCCGAATCACGGGGAGATCTTCAGGAACGAGCAGATCCGTGTGTATATAGCCGTCATTCGTTCCGGCGAGGACACCTTGTATCATCGCCACGACAAGGACACAATGTACGTGGTGCTCGAAGGCGGCAAGAACTACTCGACCACCTTGCCCGGCACCAGGAGCGTCAAGTACGTTCTCCCGAAATCGATCCGCCTCGCGCAAAAGGTGAAATGGCTGGTTACCCGTTCGATTTACGGCTGGACGAATCTACCCAAATCCGCCTACGTGGTCATGCACAATGAAGGGAATCCGGTCATACACAAGGTGCGTGGAGCCGACGACAATCCAGCCGACATGAGGATGATGGGGATCGAATTCTTGAACGCCGGGGCACGGCATGGATGCGGATCGGCAGGTACGCAGTCCCTGAAAGTTGATTATGAAGACAATACGGTCCGAGTCTTTCGTTTGAAATTCCCATCGGATCTGCACCATATGAAAGAAGCCTTGTGCTTCATGGGGATCGTGATCGTATTAC
>CAYZZY010000264.1:0-2694 GCA_964482745.1 uncultured bacterium | reverse complement strand
ACGTTGACTCCACGAATGATCAGCATGTCATCGGTTCGGCCCGTTACCCTGTTCATCCGCACCAGGGTGCGCCCGCAGTCGCATGCGCCGTAGTTGAGGCTTACGATGTCGCGCGTGCGGAACCTGATAACGGGGAAGGCCTCCTTTGTGACACAGGTAAAGACAAGCTCGCCGACCTCGCCTTCCGGTAAGATTTCGCCGGTATCAGCGTTGATAACTTCGGGAATGAAATGATCCTCAAAAATATGAAGTCCGCATCGGTCAGGACATTCGGCGGCGACCCCCGGCCCGATAATTTCGGTCAGTCCGTATATGTCCATTGCGGTCAGATGGAGCCTCTGTTCGATTTCCGCCCTCATTTCGTCTGACCAGGGTTCGGCCCCGAAGAAGCCTATCCGCAACTTCATCTTGCCGAGATCTATGCCCTTTTCCTCTGCAACCTCCGCAAGCTGAAGCGAATAGGAGGGCGTGCACGTGAGAACGGTTGTGCCGAAATCCTCCATGACCATCAATTGGCGGTCGGTGTTTCCGCCAGATATGGGAATGACCGTTGCGCCGATTTTCTCCGCGCCGTAGTGGATGCCGAGGCCGCCGGTGAAAAGGCCGTATCCATAACCGTTCTGGACTATGTCGGAAGCGGTCATGCCGCCCGCCGTCATGGTGCGCGCCATCAATCCTGCCCAGAGATCCAGATCCGCGCGCGTGTAGCCGGCAACAACGGGCTTGCCCGTAGTTCCGGAGGAGGAATGAATTCTGACCACATCCTCCATGGGAGTGGCAAAGAGTCCAAACGGGTAGGTTTCTCTCAGGTCGTGTTTTGTGATGAAGGGAAGCTTTGAAAGGTCATCGAGCGACTTGATGTCGCCCGGTTCCAGCCCGAGGGCATTCAGTTTTTCACGGAAATAGGGGACATTATCATATACTCTCCGGACAACGCTTTTAAGCCGCCCAAGCTGTAGTTCCCTCAACTGTTCTCTTGGCATGCACTCATGCTTTTCGTCCCATATCATCGCTTCATTTCCTCGTAATATGCCTCTGGAATCCGGACTGCATGGACCTTAGGAAGTGTGAAAGATCTGTGCAATGCTTTGCAGTGCCTGAACGTGCCTTATCCGGTTCGCATGACACGGCGACAGGATCTCGGCCCTGTAATGTGTCAGATGTGTTTTCCCCCTATTCAGCACGACCGCAAATGAAGGCCGTACTCACGTGGGCTACGTGATTTTCAGCGGGCAAAAGGGATAGTATTTGTCACCATGTTTCCACTATATGCCCGACTGTCCCATCCGGTGATTCTACAGACGCCGTAACCGTATTCTATGCGGTCAATAATATATCCGCAACAAGGGAACAACAAATCTATTTTCCAGGGCGCGTATCCAGGGTTAGGATGCCCAAAATCAGGGGTTTTTTGGAGATACGGATCTCCCCTTGAATTGATTTGCCAGTATATCATTGGCCGATAACGCTTGTCAACAAAATGGCCGGCGGAAAGTGTCTATCGCAATACCGTGGTACAACGGCAATTGACTATTCTATCTTCCGCCGCTATTATGAGCGTAAGAGATGCGCGAATCGGTCGAAGGAGAGTCTGGAATGGCGGCTTAAAAGAGAGGCATAAAAATGAATGAAGCGATATTCAGGGCGATCCGAGAGAGGGTGTTAAGCGAGCCGTTCGCCCAGAAGATGGGACTCGAACTGCTAAAGATCGAGCAGGGTTATTCTCTTGTCCGGATGAAGTTCACGCCCGACATGGAAAACATCTTCGGTATGGCTCACGGCGGCGCGATCTTTGCCCTCATCGACGAGGCATTCGAAACGGCCTCTAACTCACACGGGACCGTTGCCGTCGCCCTGAATATGAACATCACGTACATGGCCACGCCATCTCCCGGGGATATTCTCAATGCCGAAGCCAATGAGGTGAACAAGACAAATCGAACAGCCAACTACTATATCACCGTGAAGACCGGGGAAGGAAAGCTCCTTGCAACATGCCAGGCGTTGGTATACCGAAAGAAAGACCCGCTTCCCTTCCTTGACGAAGGACGCTAGAATTTTTGCTTTTTGGAGGGCTCAGGCAAATTCATCATCATCCCGGAGTCGGGGTATTGATTGGCTCAAGGATTCAGCATGAAGTCGCACCATTGGAATCCTCCGGGAAAGAATGCAGAACTTATTTTGAAAAAAACCGGGGAATCCGCAGTTTTCCTATAGAAAAGCCTTGCACGCCCGTTTTTTTTCTGATATAATCCCACGCAAGTTGACGGAAGTCGTTGGTTTCCTTCCAAGGGGGAATCCTTAAAGATAGCAGCGCGGTTTGAAAGGAGGGGGAGTCTGCGGGAAAGGTTTGGGCGTGCTTCGTGAAAGAGTTTTTTGTGAAGGACAATGCACAGTAAGTTGAAAGGAGAGAATTCATGAACAAAGGAGACCTGGTCGAAGCTGTAGCAAAAGAGCTGAACGACAGCAAGGCTGCCGCCGAGAGAGCTGTCAATTCCGTTCTGGGCAACATCAAGAAGGGCTTGAAGAAGGATAAGAAAGTTCAGGTTGTCGGCTTTGGCACGTTCGATGTTCGCAAACGTAAGGCACGCAAGGGACGGAATCCGAGGACCGGCGAGGCCATTACCATTAAGGCGAGTAGGACCGTCGGTTTCAAGGCAGGTCAGGGTCTGAAGGATAGCATCTGAGTTCTTT
>CAYZZY010000263.1:0-2742 GCA_964482745.1 uncultured bacterium | reverse complement strand
GGCGCGCCCTGCGAGGAGGCGAGCATCTCGCAGATGCGGCGCATCAGTTTGTCGGGCGTTTTCTCATGAAGGCGGATCGAGCGCTTGGGCTCGAGCATGTTCATTTCCTCGATGACGTCGAGCATCAGGTACGTGAGATCGTTGGTCGCGTCCTCGCCGTCGGGACCGCAGCCGCTGAGCGTGATGAGCTGGCCGAAGCCGGAGTTGATGCCCTGTTTGCCGCCGACATAATAGCGGTCATAAGCATAGTTGTGCTTGACCCAGAAGCATTCCAGGATTTCTTTCGCCTGCTCACGAGAGATTTTTCCCGAGCCGACATCCTGTTCGTAATAGGGGAACACATACTGATCGAACCTGCCGTATGACAGGCCCGCGCCGGGATAGCTCTCGGCGATCATGTCGATCATATGCGTGAACCACACCGCCTGCACCGCTTCGTGAAAGCCGTTTGGGGGGAGATACGGGACGCGCTCGCAAATTTCCGCGATGTCGAGAAGTTCCTGCTTGCGCTCGTAGGATTCTTCCTCTTCGGCCAGCCTTCGCGCCTCGTCCGCATAGCGCGTCGCAAACTCGCGGACGGCCTCGCAGCAGATGATGACGGCGCGGTAGAAGGGGCGTCGTCCCTCGTCTGTCTCGACAGCCAGCCTCTGTTCGGCCTCCTGCTTGATGCCCTCGAAGCCTGCTTCCAAAACCTTCGGGAAATCCTGGACGATGTGCGATGGCACGGCGGCGCAGTTGCTGACGCCGTGGTTTATGAGCCATTCAACTTTTTTGGATGCCTCTTTTTCCAGCTCTCGATATTCTTTTGTTTCCGTTTCATTCAGGCAGTTGGACATGGCCGTGTTGAAGCGGCCCCCGACGATGAGTTCTCCTTCGAGGATATCTATCGGAATCTGCCTGAGGACCTGCGCGAACAGGAGCGCGCGCCTGACAATGAGCGGTTCATCCCAGAAGCCATCGGGCAGATCAACCTGCTCGGCGAGCGCGAGCAGGCTGTCCTCGACAGCCTTCATGAACATGACCGCTTCCGGGACGATATAGTCCTCCTGCTTTCGATACACGATGTCGTATGGTGTGCCTGTAGTATAAGGGAGCACCTCGTTGCGGAACGACCGGCCTTCCCAGTCGAAATATTCGTCCCTGAGCCGTTTCACACGTTCGCTCAGCCTGGCCGATGGTCCCCAGATCTTTGTTTCTTCCATGTGTCTTCAATCCTCCGCCCGCAGACCGGTCCTGCGGATACATCACCCACTATGAATGCAGATAAACTGTCTCTGAATTATAACAGAACCACCCGGCAAAATGCATCCTGGAAACGAACGCCGGCTCTCACCACGAAGACACAAAGACACAAAGAAAGACCAAAGCCCCGAAACCATATACCTGCACGGATTTCTTTTAGGGGCGCACGGCTGTGCGCCCAGAATGAAGTCACGGTTATAGATATAAAGCTAAGTCATAGCATGGTATAATGCATATGTTCCTTCCAGCATCTCTGCAGCGCTTTGTCATCTGAGAGGCCTGGCATGGCATTCGACCAATCCGAATTCGAGATACGATGCGAGTGGGGAGAGAATGGGATTGCCCATCTTGCGCCTATAAGCGATGCCGTCATTATTGTGGATGTCATGTCCGTCTCGACATGTGTGACGGTCGCCACGGCCCGCGGCGCAATCATCTATCCGCATAGGCACAAAGATGAGTCCGCGCAGGCTTTTGCGGATTCCGTCGGAGCCAAGCTGGCGGGCTCGCGTGGGAAGAGTAGGTATTCGCTTTCGCCCGCGGCGCTCATTGATATTCCGGAGGGAACACGGCTCGTGTTGCCTTCGCCCAATGGCTGACCGTGCAAAACGATATTGTCAGGGCCATGGAAAAGCTCGGGGTTTTGCGAGAGAAACTCGAAGACCGGGCCAACGGCATTCTCAAGCGCGGCGCAACGCCGTCGACCGCATCGATTGAGAAGCAGTGCAAGGCCATCCTGAGCCGACAGCATATGAAGGAGCTCATCAAGTTCACCGTCAGGGAAAACCTCCGAAAGATTCCCCGAAGCGAGTATCGCCACGACCCCGAAGCGCTTCGCGACCTGTCGGACACCTGTCTCGGCAAGAACATTCTCATCACTAACCGGCACGAGTGGGACGATGAACAGATCATCAAGGCATATCGCAGTCAGTTCATCATCGAAGACGTTTTCAAGGAAATGAAAGACCGGGACATCGGCAGCTGGTGGCCTCTTAACCACTGGACCACCTCGAAGATCAGAGTGCATGGACTCTACTGCACCGCTGCCCTGCTCTTAAGAGCGTTAATGCTACGGCGCGCCAGGAGCAATGGCCTCGACATATCAATGAAACGACTCCTCCGCGAACTCGACTCCATCCACGAGGTAGTCAATGTATATCCACGAAAACGTCGCGAAAAGACGCAACGAAGACAATCCGTTCTCTCAAGAATGTCTGAATTGCAGCAGCGTCTGGTGACCATCCTCGAACTCCAGAAGGAGGAAAACCGTCTTTTAGGGTAAGGATTGTAGGCTCATAACTACTTGACATAACATGTGATACAAACACATCATGTCATAAGTAGGAAACTCGGGCTAGGCCTGACGACCTCTCCGGGGACTTTTGCCGGACTGGGTGCCGGGTCCACGTTGTTCTGGGTGGATCCCGAGCGAGAGCTTATGTTTGTGTGCCTTACGGCCGGTCTTCTGGAAGAAGCCGCAAGCTGCCTGCGTTTTCAGCG
>CAYZZY010000262.1:0-2789 GCA_964482745.1 uncultured bacterium | reverse complement strand
GCCGTGGCGGATCTACCGGCCGGCCGTTGTGATCGGCGATTCACGGACCGGCAACTTCAGGGGAGACAAAAGCCCTTATGCGTCAGAAGGTTAGAGGGGCACTGACAGCCCGTCTTCACTGCTTCGCTCGACCAGCTTTCTTCATGCAAATCTTTTCTTGTATCGTTTTGAGTGCCGCCTGTCGCCAATGAAATCATAACTATTTGATAATTAGAGGTTTATAATGTGACATGCACTGCTTGAGGCCATGTCTCATAATGATGTGTGAAGCCTTTTTCCCCCAATTTGCGCAGGTTGAATCCGCCTTAACCACCAGATAAAAAGAAGGCGCCCCCATGGGGCCGGGCCGCCGGACGCATACAGGCATCTTCAAAATAAAGACCTTGTTCATAAGGTGATTGCGTAAGCCTCTATCTTCCTGTCCAGAGTTGAACGAGAGATGCCCAGTAGATGGGCCGCCTTCTTTTTTACCCCCTCTGCATGCTGCAAGGCGGAGATGATATGGGATTTTTCGATCTCGTCGAGGCTGGGGAACTCATGCGGTTCCTCGCCGATCGCCGCCTTCTTTCCAGGCTGCATGAGCAGGGGGAAGTGTTCGCACATTATTTCGTTGCCGTCGCAGAGCAGGACGGCGCGCTTTATCAGATGTTTCAACTCCCGGATATTGCCGGGCCAGTCGTACTCAACCAGAAAATTTTTGGCGGGCAGAGAGAAGGAATCGATCTCTGTGTTGAATTGCCGGTTGAAGTCTTCCAGGTAATGCCTGGCCAGGAGCATGATGTCCTCGCGCCTTTCTCTCAATGGCGGCAATTGAATCATGATCTGGTTGAGACGGTAGTAGAGGTCGTCGCGGAACTGGTTTTCTTTGACCAGGTTCGTCAGGTCCCGGTTGGTCGTTGCCAGAATCCTGACATCGGTGGTGATGGTCGTGTTGCTTCCGATTCTTTCGAATGTGCGATCCTCGATGGCTCGAAGCAGCTTGGCCTGAGCGCGCGGCGAAAGCTCGCCTATTTCGTCGAGTGAAAGCGTGCCCTCGTCGGCCAGTTCGAATTTTCCTTTTCGCTGGTAGCTTGCTCCGGTGAACGCCCCTTTTTCGTGTCCGAACAGCTCCGACTCCATCAGGGTGTCAGGAATGGCGGCACAGTTGACCTCGACAAAGAGTTGATGGCATCGGCGGCTGTTCTCGTGGATGAATCGCGCGAGCAGTCCCTTGCCGGTTCCCGTCTCGCCGGTGATGAGCACGGTCACATCGGTGCCGACTATCTTGTTCACCATCGAGAAGATGTTCTTCATGGTTTCGCTGTTGCCGATGATAGTCGGCTGAAGATCGAGGACACGGCTCAGCGTCTCCTTCTCGGTGGTTACGCGCGTGAACAGGTTGGCGTTTCGGACCGCCAGCGCAACGGAATCGCTCAGGGCGCACAGGAAATGCATGTCATCTTCATCGAAGCCTTGCTTGTTCCGGGGGTTGATGACCTCTATTGCGCCGACCACCGAGCCCTCCACGCTGAGCGGTGCGCACACGAGGCTGCGGGCCGGCACCCCGATTTTGATCGAGATATCGTGCCGGACACGGTTGTCGGACCTGGCATCGGCTATCAGGAGCGGTTTCCCTTCGAGCGCCACCAGGCCCACTACTCCGTCGCCCAGTTTGAGTTGAAATGCCTTGATTTTTTCGCTGGCACTGCCCGAGGCGCTTCGAAAGTAAAGCAGATCCGTGCCCGGCTGTTTCAGAACGAGCGAACACCCCTCGGCCTCGAACGCGCCGGAAACGGTTTCAATCACGAGGTCGAGCAGGGGATCGATCTCGAGGGTGGAGTTGATAATGTTGATGATTTCTACAAGTTTTTTTGTGCGGTCGGGTTGTGCGGAAGGCTTCATTGTTGCTCTCGCAGAAATGGTCATCTATTCCCTTTTTATGTATGAAATAGTATAGCAATAAGCGCGTAAAGTCAAGGTATTTATCGCTTTCCGGCCCTTATGCGATCCGAGGTTTTCAGCAGCGGGACAAGTTTTTCGAGGACTCTTTGAGCGATGAGTTCGTGCCCTTCAGCGTTAGGATGTATCCCGTCCTGCGTCATCGTCATATCGCCAAGGATACCTGACATGAAATCAGGGATGAGAAGCGCGCCATGGGTTTTGGCGATACGCTTGTAACCGTCATAATACTTGTCACGGATGAATCCGATGCGAAGGTGGAGCACCACCACCATGGCCCCTTGCTCGACGATGCTCGCAACGATGCGTTCGAGGTTGTCGAGCGTCTCCTCTTTGCTTATTCTCCTGCGAAAATCGTTTCCCCCAAATTCCACAACCACCAGGCGCGGGTTGTGGATGAGCACGTCACGTTCAAGCCGTGCAAGCGCGTTTGCGGTGGTGTCGCCTGGAAGGCCCGCGTTTACAGTGGGCATTTTCAAATCTTCCGCGATCAACGCAGGGAATGCCAGTTCGGGCAGAACGTCATACCCCGCAGTGATACTGTCCCCAAAGAACACGATGGTTGTCCGCGTGGAATCGATGTTCGAGATGGTCCCATAATCTTCGGAACAGGCCGCGAGCAGGCAGAGCGTGAGCGCTATCGTGAGGAGGCAGAGCAGACAATTCTTCAAGAAGAGTGGGGGACGCGGACCGGTCATAGATCTCCAGGCGGAAGTGCGCATCAATGCAAAGGAGGGGAAATGAGGTCTATTCTTCACCGAGTGTCAGCGAAAATGGTTTAGGCGTTTTTGCATATTTTACCACAATTGACTTGAGGTCGAAGTCAATGAGCACGATTTTGAAATCACCGA
>CAYZZY010000261.1:0-2791 GCA_964482745.1 uncultured bacterium | reverse complement strand
CTTTCCGGGTACTCTTTGCGTCCTCAACAGGCGCCATTCCGGCTGGCTGGAAGCAAAATGAATGATTTCGAAATAAAGGAAAAAACTCAGGTTTACTCCGGTCGTGTCGTCGGCCTGTCGGTTGAGACAATAATCCTCCCCGGCGGCAGAGAGGCGCGACGCGAGGTTGTGCAGCATCCGGGCGCCACTGTCATAGTACCGATGATATCGCCGCAGGAGGTTGTGCTGATCAAGCAGTTCCGCTACTGTGTCAAGAAAGAGTTATGGGAGATTCCCGCCGGGACAGTCGAAAAGGGCGAGACACCCCTGGCGTGCGCAGAGCGCGAATTGATAGAGGAGACGGGCTACCGGGCCGGCAAGATTGAACCGATGGGCGGTTTTTTCACGTCGCCCGGATTCTGTGACGAATATCTGCACCTTTTTTTGGCGACGCGGCTCGAGCCTTGCGAGACCGAACTTGATCCGGACGAGCAGATTGAGGTTCATGTGATGACTCTGGAGGATGCTCTTTCCAGGATTGAGACCGGTGAAATAGTCGATGCCAAAACAATAGTGGGTCTTGTAAGGGTGAGCAGGATGAATCGCGAGGCCCTCACGGAATGAAACGTTGGATTGGGAGGCGAAAATGAGCACATTTGAAGTGAAGGACATTCGCAACTTGGGCATGATAGGCCACGGGGGATCGGGTAAGACGTCCCTCGTGGAGAATATCTTGAACAAGACCGGCAAGACAAGCCGCGTGGGAACAATCGCTGCAGGGAATACTGTCGGTGATTATCTGGAAGAGGAAGTCGCTCGAAAGTTTACCATATCTCTGAAACTGATGCACACGGAATGGGGAAAAAAACGCATTTATTTCGTAGACAATCCTGGTTACGCGGACTTCGTTGGAGAGACAGTTGCCTCTCTATCGGTCCTCGACAGCGCACTACTGCTGATTGACGGTGTTGCCGGTATTGAAGTCGGCACAATAAGCAGTTGGCGGTGCGCGGATGAAAACAATCTGCCCCGCGCCATATTTGTCAATAAGCTTGATAAGGAACACAGCGATTTCTACAAGGTGCTCTCATCGGTGCAGGAAAACCTGGGCGCGCACTGCATTCCCTTCGCCATTCCGGTCGGCACGGAAGCGAACCTCAAGGGAGTGGTAAGTATCTGGAAGGTGGCGGATGAGACGGAAGTCCCGGAAGAAGCACGCAACCAATTCTCCGAGTACCGCGAGAAGATTCTTGAGGCGGCAGCCGAGACCGACGACGATCTGACGGAAAAGTATCTCGAGGAAGGTACCCTGTCGGAAGAAGAGATGGCTGCCGGACTGAGGAAAGCCATAGCCTCGGGCAGTGTGGTTCCCGTTCTGTGCGGATCCTGTGAGAAAAATGTGGGCATTCAGGAACTGCTTGATTTTATTGTTGATTGTCTCCCATCGCCGATCGATGCGGAGCCGCGAACGGCGAAGAACGAATCGGGGGAGGTAGAGACCCTGCAGCCTGATCCATCGGCCCCTCTGACCGCTCATGTTTTCAAAACGATGACCGACCCGTACATCGGCCAGTTGACCTATTTTCGCGTGTATTCAGGCACGGTAAAGGCCGACATTGGCTTTTATAACGCGAATAGAAGGAACCACGAACGAATAGGCAGCCTCTTGATCATGCAGGGAAAAGAACAGACAAGCGTCGACTCGGTTGGCCCGGGAGAGATCGGAGCGGTTCCGAAGCTAAAATCGACCTCTGCCGGTGACACACTGTGCAACGAGAAGCATCCGCTTCTATTCGATGCGATCGAATTTCCGGTGCCGATGGTCCGTTTTTCCGTCAAACCGCGGTCAAGGGCCGATGAGGATAAGATTATGACGGCCCTCCACCGTATCGCTGAGGATGATCCGACGTTCAAAGCGTATCGGAACAAAGAGACAAAAGAGGAGATCATTGCCGGCATGGGAGATCTCCATCTGAACGTGATCATGGACCGCCTTAAGAACAAATTCAATGTTTCGGCGGACACGGCTCTTCCCAGAATACCCTACAAGGAGGCCTTGAAGTCGAAAGCTACCGCCCGCTATCGTCACAAGAAACAATCAGGAGGTCGCGGCCAGTTCGGTGAGGTTGAGATAGAAATCGGCCCAAAGGCGAGGGGAGAAGGTTTCGAGTTCATCAACAATATCGTTGGGGGCGTCATCTCGAAGAACTACATTCCCGCGGTCGAAAAAGGAGTTGTCGAATCTTTGGAGAGAGGCGTCCTGGCCGGATATCCGGTTATCGACGTTTTTGTGCGGATTTATGACGGAAAGATGCACACGGTCGATTCTTCCGATATGGCATTTAAAATCGCCGGTTCCATGGCGTTCCGTCAGGCAGCCTCAGACTCGCAAATGTGCCTGCTTGAACCTATTGTTGAAGCCGAGGTGGTCGTTCCCGAAGAGTTTATGGGTGATATCAACGGTGACTTCAACGCCAAGCGAGGGCGCATTCTGGGTATGGAGCCCGGGTCCCACGGACAAATTATACGTGTGCTCGTGCCCGAAGCCGAGATGCTCAACTACTCTGCCGAACTGCGTTCGATGACCGGCGGGCGCGGCAGTTTCACGATGAAATTTGTGCAATATGAGGAAGTGCCCGCCCATATAGCACAGAAGATCGTAGAAGATGCCCAAAAAGAAAAGGAAGAAGCCGAGAAATAGAACCGGTAAACTTCTTCCGAATGTCGTTATTGAGCAGCCGAGGATATCTGGCCGGTACATGAGCGAGGCCACATCGGCGGCCTGATGGCCCTTGTCAAGCGTGTGCTGAAA
>CAYZZY010000260.1:0-2791 GCA_964482745.1 uncultured bacterium | reverse complement strand
GTTTTTGCCTTAATCGGTGGCAATATGGTATGATATCTGTTCACCACCTCCGTGGCTGAATCCAATCCTATCCCGCGAGGGGCAAAACTTTGTTACTGTAGGTTGTTTCAAAGGTGTCGGATGTACGCCGATGCAAGCATCCGAGCCAGGGAGCCGAGACCATGCGAACGAAAGCACAATACATTGAAGGCCTCAAAAAGATGCGTCGCAACATTTACGTCGATGGCCAGAAAATCGACCGCGACGACGAACTGCAGGTGGATTGTCTCAACACAATCGGGTTGACCTTTGACTTTGCCAACAACCCCGAACACGAAGAACTCTGCACTGCGACCTCTCATCTTACCGGAAAGAAAATTAATCGTTTCTGCCATGTTCATCAGGGCACCGATGATCTGCACAAGAAACAGGACATGACCCGCTTGTTGTGCCGGGAGGTTGGGGGCTGTATCCAGCGCTGCATGGGTATCGACGGCACTAACGCCATTTACGCCGTATCGTACGAGGCGGACAAGGAGAATAGCGGCGAGACGGAGTATCACGAGAACTTCAAGAAATGGCTCCTTCGCTTCCAGAATGAAGACCTGGTCGGCTGCTGCGCGCAGACGGACGTCAAAGGCCACCGGATGAAGCGGCCCAGCGAGCAAGAAGACCCCGACCTCTACCTCCGGGTAGTCGAGCGTAACAAAGAGGGCGTTGTTGTTCGCGGTTGCAAGGTGCATAATTCCGAGGCCTCGGTCGCTGATGAGATCCTTGTCGTTCCCACTCGCGCGCTCAAGCCCGAGGAGAAGGATTGGGCGGTCGCGTTTGCGATTCCCGCCGACTGGGAAGGCATAAAGCAAGTCGTCAGTATTCACAACTTGCGCGGGAGAAAGCATTTCCCGAGAGGTTTCACACCGGGTGCGACGGACTCGTACACAATTTTTGACAATGTGCTGATACCCTGGGATCGCGTATTCCTTTGCGGTGAGACTACCCACGGCGGCGCATGCGCTCTGCTGTTTGCGCTTTTCCACCGGCACAGCTATTCCGGCTGCAAGCCCGCCATCGGCGATATCATGCTCGGGACCGCGGCGCTTATCGCCGAATACAACGGCATCCAGAAGGCATCGCACGTTCGCACAAAGCTTGCCGAATTCATCAAGGTGACCGAGCTGGGCTATGCGGCGGGATTCACCGCATCCGAAAAGGGTTCGCCGGAGGTGTTCGTGCCCGGGATGGGCAAGGTCCCTTACGGGCCCGGCAGCTACATCCCCGATTCGATTTACGCCAACGTCGGGCGGTGCCTGACCGGCGAGGCCGTCTTCCACGAGAGTGAAATGCTGTGTGATCTCGCGGGCGGCATCCCGGCGACATTCCCGTATGAGGGTGATTTCGTCAATCCCGAGACGAAGGACCTGCTCAACAAATATATTATGCGCAACCCCGACGTCTCGGCGGATAAGGCGGCCCAGTTGTGGCGGTATGTTGGCGACATGCTCTGCTCCGCCGCCTCGGGTGTGAATCTTTTTGGCTCCTATCACGGCGGCGGTTCCCCGATAATGGAGCAGATCGCCATCACCTCGCAATACGACATTGAGTCACGCAAGGCGATGGTAAAGCGACTTGCCGGTATCGAGGACTAAGACCGGAAAGCAGAATCCGGCGCACGACGTGTCTTATCACAGGGAAAGAGATGTGCCTTTCCCGTTGCGAATAGAGGAGAGCTGAATGAGTTACGACCAGATCCTTCTTGATGTATCGGATGGAGTGGCCACTATCACGCTGAACAGGCCCGAACGTCTCAACGCCTGGACTCCGGTGATGGGGGCCGAGATCGTGGACGCGTTAATGAAGATTGACGAGAACGACGAAGCAATAGTATCGATCGTTACCGGCGCCGGACGCGGTTTCTGTGCCGGAATGGACCTTTCCAGCGGAGGAAGCACCTTCGATCAGTCTGCGGACCTGGAAGAGGGAGGGGAAAGATCCGACAGCCTGACCCTTACCGGTGATATCCTCAGGTCTCTGCTCGAGTTGAAAAAGCCGGTAATCGTTGCGGTCAATGGCCCTGCCGTGGGCGTCGGAGTCACGATGATACTTCCCATGGACATCAGGATCGCCGCCGAAAGCGCGCGTTTTGGCATGGTCTTCGTTCGTCGGGGAGTGATTCCGGAACTGGCCAGCCCGTGGTTTCTCCCGCGCATTGTCGGCGTGAGCAAGGCTGCCGAGCTTATGTACACCGGCCGCATCATCGGCGCACAGGAGGCGCTGGAATGCGGTCTGGTCAGCCGTGTGGTTCCCGATGCGGAACTTATGGACACCGTTCGCGAGATGGCCACGGAGATCGCCGTCAATGCGGCGCCGGTTTCTCTCGCGCTCACGAAACGTATGCTCTGGCAGTTCCTGGCCGAGACCGACCTTGAAAAGGTCGAGGAGATCAACCACACCTATTTTGCATGGACCGGCGGACAGCCCGACTGCAAGGAGGGAATTGCCTCCTTCCTCGAGAAGCGGCCGCCTCGATGGACCATGAAAGTGAGCAAGGACATGCCGGATTTCTTCCCGATGAGCTGAATGGCAGCCGAGAGGAAAGAAGGTCTGTCATGTCGAGGAGCAAAGGGATTTTACTTAAGAGAGTCTGTTATTGGTAAGACAACCAAGGAAAAAGGAGTTAGACAATGAGTGAAGCTGTGATTGTTGCTTACAGGAGAACGGCTCAGTCCAGGTCGCGCCCGAAAGATCCGGGCCGCGACTGGCTTGGACAGGTCAGAGCCGACACCATGGCCGGGGCAATTGCCAATGAAGTGGT
>CAYZZY010000259.1:0-2818 GCA_964482745.1 uncultured bacterium | reverse complement strand
AAAAGTGTCAAGTCAGACGAGTGTCCTGTGACATGATAACGGGGGGAACTGTACATGCGCCTGTCGGCCTTTGTTCCGGTTGATGTGCGCTTGCGCGGATACTTGCTGCAACGACCTTTTCAGGCGAGAGATACAAGTACGGCAGCATGTGGAAAACGCCTTTTCCGGAGACGCCTCTATCCTGTCAGGGACCGTAGGGGTGTTCGAGAATCGCCTTGGTAAGTCCGGGGATATCGTGCTGGGCAGCTTCGGCATGGATGGGTATGCCGAGTTCTTCAGCCGTTTTGGTGGTGACGGGGCCGATGCTGATAAAGCGGGTCTTCGGGATGAGCTTTTCAAGGCGATCTTTGCCGAGCAACCGGGCGAAGTTGCGCACAGTGGATGAGCTGGTGAACGTGACGATGTCGATTTCGCCGTCGAGCAGACGTTGAACGATACCTTCGTCGGCTTCTTCCTCGATAACGGTTCGATAGACATCAACCTCGAGCGCTTCGCCGCCGAGCTTCTTGATCTCGTCCGGCAGAAGGCTCCTTGCGATGTCGGCGCGTGGCAGGAGAAATCTCTTGCCCTCGATAGCGCCAGCCTCTTTCAGGGACTCTATAATGGATTCGGCAACATATTTTGGGGGAACCAGATCAACGCGCAGATGATATTTCCCGACTTCTTCCGAGGTTGCCGAGCCTATTGCGCATATCTTGATTCCCTTCAGGTCGCGAATGTCGCGGCCGCGATCAAGTAATCGTTCTATAAACCGGCCCACGGCATTCACGCTTGTCAACACGATCCAATCAAATGACTCGATTTCCTCAATTGCGCTGTCGAGAGGGCCGAAGTCCTCTGGATCGGCAATTCTGATTGTCGGCATCTCGACGGCCTCGGCTCCGAGCGATTCGATCCGTTCAACGAATTCGCTTGCCTGTGCTCGCGAGCGTGTGACCACGATTTTTCTGCCGAATAACGGGCGCGATTCGAACCAGTTCAGTTGTTTTCGCAGGTTCACGACTTCGCCGACGATGGTGATAGCCGGGGCCTTCAGGCCGGCGGACTCCACCTTCTCCACGATATTCTCGAGCGTGCCGACAACCGTCTGCTGGTTCGGCTTTGTGCCCCATCGGATGACTGCCACCGGCGTATCGGCGGCGCGCCCATGCTCAATGAGCCGCTGAACGATGCGGGGAAGATTCTTTACCCCCATATAAAAGGTAAGCGTTCCGATGCCGGTAGCCACCTTCGCCCAGTCGATCGCGCTCTCCTCTTTGGTTGGATCTTCGTGGCCGGTGATGAGCGCGAACGTGGACGTGAGATCCCGGTGAGTGACGGGGATGCCCGCATATGCCGGGGCCGCCACGGCGGCGGTTATTCCCGGGACGACCTCGAAGGGGATTCCCGCCTCCACCAGATCGAGCGCTTCTTCGCCCCCGCGTCCGAACACGTAAGGATCTCCGCCTTTCAGGCGGGCGACGATGTTTCCGGCAGCCGCTTTTTCAATCAGGAGCTTATTGATATCTTTTTGTTCGAGCGTGTGCCGGCTGCCCTTCTTGCCAACATAAATTTTTTCGGCCCCGCGTTTGCAGTGAGAGAGCAACCGCGGGTTGGAGAGGTAGTCGTAGACGACAACGTCCGCTTTCTTGAGGCATTCCATGCCCTTTACGCTTATGAGCCCCGGATCACCCGGTCCGGCCCCTATCAAATACACTATTTTCCCGTGGGCGGACATTCTTCTTCTCCCCTTATTGCATCAAGAATTTCCCTTGCTCCCATGTTGATCAATTGATCGGCCAGACGCCGGCCAAGCTCGTCGGGTTTGTCGGGATCGCCGGTATCATATGTGTTTATTATCTTCTCTCCCTCCAGCGAGCCGACAACGCCATGCAGCGCCAGCAAGCCCTTTTCCATCCTCGCGTGTCCTCCAACGGGCACCTGGCATCCTCCCTCGAGTTTCGCCATGAGCGCGCGTTCGGCCACGATGGCACGTTTTGTGTCTCTATCATTGAGAGGACGGAGCAGATCGTCTATGAACGGGTCGCGCTCTCTCACCTCGATGCAGAGCGCTCCCTGCCCGACCGCAGGGATGATGATCTCCAGGTCGAGGGCCTGCGAGATGACTTCCTTTCTTCCGAGACGCCGTATCCCTGCGCATGCGAGCACGAGCGCGTCGTATTCGCCTTCCTCGATCTTTCTCAAACGGGTGTCGAGATTTCCACGAAGGTCGGCCACGCGCAGATCGCGGCGGTAAGCCAGAAGCTGGGATTTGCGCCGGAGGCTGCATGTGCCGACGACTGCTCCTGCCGGCAGATCCGACAATTGTATATTGTCGCGAGACACAAGCGCGTCGCGCGCGTCCTCCCTGAGGGGTACCGCGCCGATTTTCAAGCCTTCGGGCAATGCTGTGGGCAGATCTTTCATGCTGTGAACGGCGATGTCGATATCGCCCGAAAGAAGCTCGTTTTCGATTTCCTTTGTGAAGAGGCCTTTCCCGCCGATCTTGGCAAGCGGAACGTCCGTGATCTTGTCCCCGCTCGTAGATATCTTTTTTATCTCGAACTCCAGATCGGGCCGCAGGAACTTGAGCTTATCCCTTACCCATTTCGATTGCGTCATTGCCAGCAGACTTCCGCGGGAACCTATTACAACGATTTTTCTGTCTTCTGTCTTTGAGCCCATTGATGCTCCTCTTGTCCTGGCGGCAAATACGTCAGCAGGTTCGGATTCCTCTTTTGGACTATGCAAATGCTTGTCTACTGATCGCGGACGAAAACCTCAGCCTCCAGGTCGAGGCTTGGAGAATGGACCAGCAATAAAGATGAAATTTCGTCGG
>CAYZZY010000258.1:0-2831 GCA_964482745.1 uncultured bacterium | reverse complement strand
GGCGAGGCCGAGGGCGTCGCTCGGGTCTGAGACCCTTTGCTCCTCGCAATGACAGAAAAGAGAGAATGGATTCCCGCTTACGGCCTGCGGGAATGACAGCAAAAACAGAGGGGCCGCGTATACATATTTTGCAGAACAGGCAGGTGCGCGGCATCTTGGCTAGACCAGGTCTTATGCTGTATACTGATTCATCAGCCAACCGGGGGCGCTCAAAACATCCCATATTGATCGGCTAACCCTGGCGATGACGCACGACCTGTTTATTCGGCGGCGGCAAGGGGCGATCGGGCGCGGCTGACGTTTTATCTTTCAGGAATTCGGGACAGGACTGGACTACTCTTCTTGGGGGGCATCGATGGATAGAATCTTCCGCTTCATAGTTGATTTTCCCAAACTGATTATCCTCATGGCGTTTGCCTTAACCCTCTTCTTTGGATTCCAACTTCCCAACCTGAAACTTGAAACCGATGTGGACGTTTATGTGCCGGAAGATCATCCGACGATGAAGTATCAGGACCTGGTCGATGAGATTTTCAATTACAGGGAGTCGATGGTAGTTGCCGTTGTCAATGAGGGACCCGATGGAGTCTTCAACACAGAATCCCTGGCCAGAATTAAGAGATTGACCGAGAAGATATCACAGGTCCGATATGTTATCGCGCAGCGAGATGAGGATGTCAAGAGCATCAGCACGATGGACAATATCGTCGGGACCGCTGAAGGCATCGAAGTCGTTCCCCTCATGGAGCGAATTCCGGAAACGAGGGAGGAGATAGAGCGACTCAAAGAACATCTCTATGGAAACGATATGTTCATAGGATGGCTCGTGTCTGAAGATCGCACCACGGCCTTGATCCTTGCCAAGATAGAAAGATCCAATGAAAGAGTGGACGATGACAAGACCCGCTATGCCTACCAGGAATTCAGGAAAATAGTCGAGGAGGAACAGGGCGGAGAAGACCAACTGCACATCGCCGGCCAGCCGGTTCTGGAGGCGACTTTCGTTGATTTCATCATCGGAAACCTGGAGGTAATGCTTCCTATCGTCACTGCCGTCATCATCTTGTTGCTTTACATCTCCCTTGGCAGTATTCGCGGCATTGTGCTGCCTCTTCTGGTGGTATTTGCGGGCGTGATCTGGAGCCTGGGAATCATGAGTATGGTTGACGTTCCGCTCTATGATATGACAACCATGACTCCCGTGATTCTGATGGCCATTGGCTGCGCATACGGAATCCATATCCTCAACCGCTATCAGGAGGAAGTGACAGCAGACCCCGGCCGCGAAAAGAAAACAATCGTGCTTCAGACAATGCTCTCGATATGGCCGCCGGTCGTAATGAGTTCGCTCACCACCGCGGTCGGTTTCGCTTCATTAGCCACATCCAGTCTGACAGTCATACGAAGCTTCGGCATCTTTACCGGATTAGGAATACTGTGCGCTCTCATCTTCTCACTCACCTTCATCCCCGCCGGGCTGATGCTGGTGAAGGTTCCGGATGCGAAGAAAAAGCTGAAGGGAAACCGCCTCATCAAAGGCGTCATACAGGACTATATCGGCGTGGCGCTGGATTTCGTGGGACGTCGCGTGTATCGTTATCGGATTGCGATCTGCGCCTTTTTTGCTTTGCTGGCACTACTCTCCGCGCCCGGCTTCTTCAAGTTGCGAGTGGATGAGAGCTGGCTGGAAATGTTTAATCCCGACAGCGAGGTCTATATTGCCAACAATCTGATTAATGAAAGAATGAACGGAGCGGTTTCGCTCAACGTCGTGATTGAGGGTGACAGGGAAGACGCGATCAAGTCTCCCTCCGTCCTGAGAAAGATGGATGGGCTTCAGCAGGTTCTCGAAGAGATGAAAGAAGTGGGCGGCACCATTTCGATTGTGGACTATATCAAACGCATGAACAAGGTAATGAACGAGGACAGAGAAGAATTCAACATAATACCCGACACCAGGGAAGCCATAGCCCAATATCTCCTGCTGTATTCCATGTCAGGCGACCCGGATGATTTTGATGAAGTGGTGGACTACGATTATAGACAGGCGAATATGACGGTCATGTTAAAGGATGACCACACCGCCTCCGTCAAAACGGTAACCCAACGGATCAACCGGTACATCCAGGAGCATTTCAGCGATGAGCCTGTGAAGGTGAACCTTACCGGTTACGCCTTTATCACGGAAATCGTCGTTGACATGGCCGTTGGAGGGATGCTTGGCAGCATTATCATCTCCATTCTGGTCATCTATATTATGACTGCAAGTATGTTCCGATCATTCACAGGAGGATTTTATAACATAATCCCGATCGCGATGGCGATGCTGCTGAATTTCGGGCTCCTGGGAATGTTGAATGTTCCGATAGGTTTTAGCAACTCCGTCGCATTTGCGGTGGCGATGGGCGTCGGCGTCGACTACGCGATACATCTCGTGTTCAAATTCCGAAACGAGGCCGCTAAAAGCGCCGATCTCGCTGATGTCATTGCAATAACCTTGAAGACCAGCGGAAGAGCGATTCTTTTCAATGCAATAGTTGTTACCGCCGGCTTTCTGGTTCTGACCGCATCCAATTTCACCGGCCATCGCGACCTGGGTCGGCTCCTTTCTCTTAGCATGTTAACAAGCTTCATTGCTTCGGTCACGTTGTTGCCAGCCGCGCTGAGCTTTTTCCGGCCGTCTTTCGCTGTCCCCAAACAAGAGAGTTCCCAGGAAAAATAGAGTGCGGTGTATGTCGGAAGTTACATTATTCTGAAAAACAGAGGGGGTTGTGTCTACACATGAGGGCCTGACGGCCCTGGGGTAAGGGAGTCTGCGACTCCGGGGTAAA
>CAYZZY010000257.1:0-2859 GCA_964482745.1 uncultured bacterium | reverse complement strand
AGGCCAGATCCTCGCGCGCACGACCTCCGACCTTACGCTTGCCGATCCTTCGACCAGCGACCTTACGGAAGTCATCCAGGAGATATCGGAAGAGTCCGGCCTTAGGATGACGCGTTATCGTGTCCGTGAAAGTGGAGTAGAACTCCTGGAATTCCGCGTACCCGTAACCAGCCGCCGCATCGACCGCGGCAGAGAAGAGATTGGTCTCACGCTCAACGACGATCCCACGGCCGAGAATGGGAGTGAGAACGTATGGATAGGCGCCGTACGAACGGTTTTTTCGAGCGCCAGGTCGCTGCGAGAACTGCGGGAGATTCAACGCACTATCATCGCCATAACTGCAGCGGTCGTGCTGGCAGGGATCCTGCTCACCGTCCCCCTCGTGAGAATCACCGTAAGGCCAATCCGCCAACTGGCTGAGGGAACCAGGAGAATCGCAGCAGGGGACCTTTCGAAGCGTGTGGCTGCGGCAACCCGAGATGAAATAGGCGAACTGGCGGAAAGCTTCAACCAGATGGCCGTGAACCTGGAGAAATATCACGAAGAACTCAAGCAGCACAGCCGCACGCTTGAGGAACGAGTTCAAAGGCGAACGCAAGAGATTGAACGTGCAAACGCGGAACTTCGAAAGGCGCAGGCGCAACTCATACAGGCCGGCAAGATGGCGGCTATGGGCGAATTTGGCGCGGGCGTAGCCCATGAACTCAATCAGCCGCTGGCCGGGATCAAGGGATACGCTCAACTTCTCCTCAGCATGGTTCCAGAGGACAGCCCGCTCCGACCGCGCATCCTGCAAATCGACAAGCAGGCCTCACGAATGAAGGAAATCACCCAGACCATGTGGAATCTGGCGCGGCAATCAAAATTCGAGTATCGCCTTCTGGACATCAGGGGCCCGATAGATGACTCCCTGATACTGATAAACGAACAATTTCGCCAACACCAGATTGAAATCCGCAAGGAATTGGAAGAAGATCTTCCCCTTGTGTTCGGCGATGCGAATCAGCTTCACCAGGTGTTCCTGAACTTTCTGACAAACGCCAAAGATGCTATAGATGAGAGAGAGGGAGGCAGAGTCAAGGTCAAGGTGACGCCGCTGGCCGACAGACGCTACGTGCAAGTATTGATAATGGACAACGGGAAAGGAATCCCGGAAGACATCATCAATGATATATTCAATCCATTTTTCACGACCAAGGCCCCGGGCAAAGGAACCGGCCTTGGGCTATCCATCAATTTCTCGATAATGGAACAACATCACGGGTTCATTAAATTGTACAGCGACTAGCTGAAGGGAACCATTGTCTCTCTGATACTGCCCACCGAGAGACTCACCAAATGCGAGAAACATACTGATCCAGACTCTGAGGAACCTGTAGCTCCCTGTTGGAAGCCCAGTCCGGAAAGCGCGACCACCTCTCAGATGCGGAGGCCCGACTGCAAGACCTGTGAAATTCATCTGCGCCTTCAATCTGCCCCCGAAACCTCGCTTGAGATGGAATTCAGAGATTTTATCGCCGACGATTCATAGTTTGCCGGTCTTCCGCAGGAGCAAAGCCCACGCCAGCCAGGCGATTATGCCGGCGCATGAAAGAGCCGAACCAATAAGGAACGTTGCCGGTCTGAACCTGAATACGACCGTATGTGCGCCCGGCGAGAGGGAGACGGCCCTATATACATAATCCGCCTTGAGTATTGGCGCCCTTTTGCCGTCGACCTCCGCCTGCCATCCTGGGTAGTAAGTCTCCGTAAGTACAAGAATCGCCTCACCTTCGCTTTCGGTCATGATTGAAACTTCGTTTGGCTTACGCGAAACGATAATGGCGGATCCATGTGCCGGAAGCCCGGCCACGGGCTCGATCCCGGCAGGAGATTCCTCGAGGATTACTTTTTGGCGAGGTTCAAATCGCCAATGCTTCATTGCGTCCGGCACTTCTTCCGGAGGAAGGACCTGATAGTCGTGCACCAGGAATGCCCTTGGCAGAGGCGCCAGCGCAAGTTCCTCGATGGATACTTCCTGCGCATTTTTTGTGGGAGGATTATAGGGGCGCCCATCCTTGTCGAAGCCATAGGACACCTTGTGCCTGACACCGGCAAGCGAGGCCACATGGGGAGCATTGAGAAGCGGCAGAAACATGGCGTAGCGTGTTGCAGGAAAAGGATGATGTCCATTGGCGGATTCAAATCCAAATAATCCAAAGTAATTCGAGTGGGCCGTGTTATAAACGACAATCCTTGATAAATCGTCACTCCGGTTTTCTTCGAGAAAGTGAACGCTCATGTCTTTCTCAAACATTTCGGATACAGGTGTCGGGACATAGATATTTCCATACCTGCACGCAAGATCGACGGCCAATAGAGCAATCAGGGCAATGGCGGCATGATTCTTGATCCGATCAGAGAGGACAAGCGCAAGAACCGCCAACATGGAGAGCGCCATCAAGACTGCGGAGCCGGCGGCCCCTGCGATGCTGAAGCCCGTATAATCGCGCGAGAAAAAAACAACGCCTCCGAACCCTCCGGCAAGAGCAGCGGTAATAATCGCGAAGATATATGCCTTGTGTTTGTTCATATTGACACCATCCGCTTTTAGAAGGCTGACAAGAGTACCGCCGGCCAATATGAAGACGGACAGGTTGAAAAGGATCGCAGCCCTGAATGGTCCCCTGAAATCCCTCACAAGGGGAAGACCCGCCAGGTAGGAGGAGATGAGCGTGTTTCCGCCAAACGAATAGATCATGGAGATAATGCCGAGTGCGGTGAAGAAATATTTCCGTGGTGCCTTCCAAAAGTATAAAGAGTATGCGGCCAAAACAACAGCCGCCATTCCGAAATAACCATGTCCGGTACCTTTTCCCT
>CAYZZY010000256.1:0-2884 GCA_964482745.1 uncultured bacterium | reverse complement strand
TGTTTTTCTCTGTGGTCTCTGTGTCTCTGTGGTGAAAACCTGTTTTTTAAGATTCTGTGCCTGCTCTGTCAGACTCTTCTCCGATAATACAAAAGGGCTCGCCCCCGGAGGTGCGAACCCTTATGATTGCAGGTCTGCTTTTGGCAATGTTCCAGTCGAGGACCGGCTTTGACCATCCTGTGATATCGGTCCTTTCGCCTATCTCGCCGCGCCCACGGCTTCCAGCGTGGCTTTCGCAATGCCGGTAATCGCCGGGTGTGTAAGAAGCCTCTTCAGGCCGTCCCCGCCATGTAATTCTTTGGCGTAGTATTCCAGCAGAAGCGCAAGGTTTTCCTTGGCATTCCGAACGCTGAAATCGATCTCGTTTTCCGGATTCTCGCCTGCCTCGATTGCTTTCGCTATCAGGCCGACAATACCCTCCTTCATCTCGGCAAGCAGGGAGCCAACGTCCAGCTTCGGCTCTCGCAAGCTGTTCGCAAGGGAGTTCAAGAGTGATGAGGCGTCACCTCGCAGTTCAGCGACCGCATCATGCAGCTTGGAGTCGGGGTAGTCCAGCACCTGGGCCACCGCATGCGCCACTCCCAGCAACGACTGGTCGGCCGCCTGTATCTTCATATCCCGGATATAGAGCGGATCCTCGTTGAGATATTCCTTCCTGTAGGGCAGGCTGCCGTCATCCTTGATGTCCTTGCCGAAGTAATGATAACGCTTGGCCGGAGGAATCCTTATGTGGCGATTGGTCGGATCGACGATCTCCCTCACGGTTGCCAATCCCGCTTTGATCTCGGTATATTTCGATTGTACTTTCAGGACGGTTGAAGGCTCACCGAAGTGCTGCTTCCACCGCTGCTCCAACTCCTTCACCATTTTCCTGACGCGGCCGTTCGGCGCGAAGCGCTCCATCGCGGAAATCATCACATATCCCTGATAAGCCTGATCGCGATGCCCCGCGGCAATCTGCTGGAAATGCTCGTCGTCATAATCCTTGAACCGTTCGTATCCGTTAAGATGCACCTTCAGCATCCGCAGGATACTCGGGCCCCATGTTTCGTTCAAGCGTTCGTCACCCTTTCGGATGAACTCCAGTATTTCATGCTCGTAGAGATGCTTATGAATCATCCCGCCGCCATAGAAGCTGACGTCTTCCCACTTGAACGGCTTGATACGGCCCTCTTCCTTCAGGCGATTGAAAAGAGGCGTACCCGGATAGGGGGTTACGCGTGTGAGTTGTGCGGTAGGCGGCTCGCATGCGAGAAAATACTGGAAGTCCTCCTCCATGGTCTCGCGCGTGTGAAAATCGAACCCTGCCATCCAGCCGATCGTGGTCCCGATGCCGCGGGCGTAAAGCTCGTGGAAAATCTCCTTGGCGTCGCCCACACGTTTGCCGTAGCCTTCATCCTGGGCAAACTTGGATTCGAGCCCAATGAATATGTGGCCGACATTGCAGTGCGCGAGATCATCGAGATCTCTGTACGTCGAGAGCGTGTTGATGCTTGTGAGAATCGTGATCATGAACTGGGAAAAATCGATCGCAGGGTCTTCACGCAACAGGCGTCCGACTTTCAGGACGAAATCCCTGTCCTGGTCTTCCTCATAAACGATGAAGTGGGTACCGGGCCTGTAATCCTGCCACATCCTGATCTCGTTCTTGACCTCTTCGGGAGACACCAGCACGTGCCGTTTCCCACCGAAATGGGTGGTCGTCGTGCAAAAATCACAGCCACGATCGCACCCCACGGCCGCGATAAGAGGCGCCGTTTCGCCTTCCGACCATTTATTCACCCATGCCGAGGAGCCAAATGCGCACTTGGGCAGGAAATGCTGGCGAACCGGTTGGTTCACGTCGTCGCCAAGGAATTCGCGGAACCATCGCACCCCATCACCGAGCACGATGTGATCAATCAGTTTTTTCCATTCATCTTCCGGATAATATGCACCCACGCTCTGTGCGACGAAACTGCCCAGAATCACCTCACTCTTCGGCGAATACTTCCGGACCATCCGGCACATCTCCATTACACTTTCCAGGTTCGGCGTAAGGGCGGAGATGCCCACGTAGTCGTAGCCTTTCTTGACTTCGTCGATCCAGTTCTCCATGGTCGGATGATCCAACACAACAGCAGGGACGGAGATGTTCTGGGCTATGATGAATGCGCCCACCAGGTGCATGTGCCCTTCGTATGTGAAGAGCCCTTGTCCCTTCATGAATCGTTGGCGCATGATATCTGTCGGTGTGTCATGCCAGGGCTGGATTGGATAAGGAGTGACAGGAGTTGATAACAAGACGCTTTTCATCCGCGAATTCCCCCTTCTCGCCGCGCGTGCAACATTGCAACATGGAAACAGGTGAGACCTTTTTACAAAGAATATGTTACAGGGAACTCAGCGACTGAGTCAAGTAAAATTTATGAACGAAGTTCATTGCCCTTCGACTTCAGTTTAAACGGCAACTTAAAGACCGAGCACCCGAGCTGCGTTTCCACCAAGAATCCCCTGCTTGTCTTTCTCCGTAAAGTCTTTTAAACCCATCATTTGCAGTGGAGGTGGCATGGTCAGGGTCTGTATGCCTTCAACCCATTCCTTCAATGAGAGCACAGGGGTGAACAATGGCCAGTCGGTTCCGAAGAGTACCTGCCGCAGGCTGCCCGTAGCCGCCTTTATCTGCGCAAGAGCCTGGCAGAGGACGAACGGCGCAACCTTGTACGTCGGCTCCCACGCGGATATATCGACAAAGACATTGGAATTTTTCATGGTGACCATAATCGCTTCTTCAACCCAGGCCGGCGCGCCGACGTGCGCCATAATAATCTTGATCTCCGGAAAATCCACGGCCACCTTGTCCGCCAGGGAAAATAGATCGCCCGAAAGCCGGAACTGCCGGAAA
>CAYZZY010000255.1:0-2911 GCA_964482745.1 uncultured bacterium | reverse complement strand
TCGAAAACATAAGAGCTTTCCCGCCATTTTCCGGCGTAATACCTCTTTCCACAAAGTAATCCACACCACATTTCCCCTTTCAAAGGCAATTTCCTGACTTATCCACAATTTTTCCAATTCAAGGACTCATGAAAGGCCCGACAGTCTTTGAGAAGGTCATTACTATTTAGCTTGAAAGAGGTTACATAACTTGGCTTCAACAATAATCGGAAGTGTCAATGTGGATGAATTGTTGATTAGTCGGGTGGAGAGCAGGTTTGGGCTATTCTCTTCGCAAAATCTATGAAAGCCTCGATGGGAACGGTTTCGGCCCGCACATCAGGTTGGATGCCACTTGGCTCCAGCAGTTCGCGCACATCTTCCTTAGCAGGCAGCAGGGTGCCGCACAATGGCGTAAGCGCATTAACGATTTTCTTGCGCCGTTGGCGAAAGGCCGCTCCCACAATTTTAAAAAATACATCCCTCTCCTCGGAATTCAAGAGCGGCTTCCGGCGTACGGGAAAATGAACGATCGCCGATTCTACTTTTGGCTTCGGCCGAAAACAACCCGGGGAAACCAGATGCGCAATATAGGGGCGTGCATAGAGCTGACAGGCGATCGAAAGGATACCGTAAACCTTTCCGCCCGGCGTAGCGACTATTCGCTCAGCGACTTCCTTCTGCACCATGACTGTATGGGTGAGAAAATCCACTTCGCTTTCCAGGAAGTGCATAAGGATGGGCGAGGTAATATAATACGGAAGATTTGAGACCATCCTGAGAGTCTTCGCTTTCGGCAGAAAACGCTCGACCAGTTCCTTTACCGTATGATTGAGGACATCGCCGAAAAAAATCTTTACCCGAGCGTCGGATTCAAACCTTTCTTTCAGAGGAGGTGCAAAACTTTCGTCTATTTCGATGGTCAGTACCTCACCCGCTCTATCAGCAAGAACCTTGGTAAGATCGCCGATTCCGGTCCCGACTTCGAAAACGGAATCGTCCGGACCGATCTCAGCCACTTCGGCCATTTTGCGATTTATGTTCGGGTCGAGAAGCAGATTCTGGCCGAGACCCTTCTTCAGCCTGACATTGTATTTCTTGATTAATTCGGCAGATCGTAGTTTCATTTGGCAAGTTTTGCGGCAAGCGTAATGGCCTCGATGAGGCTCTTTTCGGAAGCAATTCCCCGGCCTGCGATGTCGAATGCGGTGCCATGATCGACCGAGGTGCGAACAAACGGGAGACCGAGAGTCATATTCACGCCATCTTCAAAGGAGATCATTTTGAATGGAGCCAGTGCCTGATCGTGATACATGGAGACAATGAGATCGTACTCACCTTTATAGGCGGCATAAAACAGGGTGTCGGCAGGAAGCGGTCCGTTCACCTGTATCCCGCGCCTGCGTGCACGGCGGACAGCAGGAGCGATGATGCAACCGTCCTCATCGCCGAAAGCCCCCTCCTCGCCCGCATGCGGATTGAGACCGGCAACGCCGATTCTCGGTGAAGAAATACCCAATCTCTTCAGCACGTCATTCGAAAGGCCTATGGCCATCAGGATGCTCTCGCCGTTGATCGTTGACGCCACATTGCGGAGCGGAAGATGTGTTGTCACGAGCGTGACCTTCAGCCTCTTCCCATAGAACATCATTACCACAGAATTAGCGTCAGCCGCCTGAGCTAGATACTCAGTATGTCCGATGAAGTCGTGCTTCCCGGCCATCCGGATTGCTGCTTTGCTGACGGGGGCAGTTACAAGGGCGCCGATCTCGTTTCGAAGGCAGCACTGGATTGCCCTGTCAAGATAAGCGAGCGCCGCCCGTCCCGATGAGGCGCTCTTCTTTCCGACACGAATTCGGCGAGAGGCCTCGACCTCGACAATGCAGACCTTTCCCTTCCTGAAGGATGCCTCTGCGGGAGCTTCAATGATTTCACAATCCGGCTGAGAGCGCCCGCAGACGGCTGGGTCATCGAGGAAGCGAGCGGTTCCAAAGACAACGGGACGGCACAGGGATTGAACCAGTGGTCGGCGAAGAGTTTTGAGGATGATTTCCGGTCCTATTCCAGCCGGATCACCCATTGTGATTCCAATGACGGGTCTGGGCATCGGTATCATCTTCTTCGCGCGAGGAGCGCCCGCACCCGATCAAGGTCGGCCTGTGTGTCAACACCTATTGATTCGTAATCGGTTCTCAGCACTTTTATGCGAACGCCGGCCTCAAGAGCGCGAAGTTGTTCGAGCTTTTCCACCTTTTCAAGTGACGATGGCGGCATTTTCGAAAACTGGAACAGAAAATCGCGTCTGAAAGAATAGATCCCGATATGCTTAAAAGCCTGCGGACCTTTCGAAGTATCTCCGAATTGTTCGGGAGTAAGGAAAGGGACGGGTGCACGAGAAAAATAGAGCGCAAAACCGCCTTCATCGCAGACCACTTTTACCATATTGGGATCAACCAAGTCCTCGTATGAAGCTATGGGGGCTTTAAGCGTTCCCATTTTGACTTCGGGATCATCGAGCATCATTTTGATTAACAGATCGATTACCTCTGGATCGACAAGCGGTTCGTCACCCTGGACGTTAATGTAGATTCCGGCATCGGTTTTCTGTGCTACTTCGGCCACACGGTCGGTTCCGGAGTTGTGGTCAGGCGATGTCATCATTACATTTGTTCCGTGTCGCTCGCACGCCTGCTTGACCCTTTCATCGTCGGTTGCGACCAGACATTCCGAGGCCAGGCGAGAGAGACATGCTCTGTCATAGACATGTTGAACAAGCGGCTTCCCTTCAATGTCGGCAAGCGCCTTCGCCGGCAAGCGCGTGGATCCATATCTGGCGGGTATGACAATGATGGCTTTTTGCATATCAAGAGTCTTCTGGAATTATGTCGGGCGGAGCGATGAATTGCTTCTCGCAGAGGCCGCGATAAACGGT
>CAYZZY010000254.1:0-2951 GCA_964482745.1 uncultured bacterium | reverse complement strand
GAGCGCTTTTTGACAACAGCGTCAACGTCGGCAATGGCGACCAGAACTTTTGCAGCCCCGTTGGTCCCGCCTTGGCGGGATTCGACAACGGTAAGCTGGTCCAGATCGAGCGAATCATCGTTATCGATGGAGCACCACAGAAGGTTCCTGAGATCGCGCGTCGATTTCTCGGTTCGCATCGCCGGCCCGATGATTTTTTCGAGCTCGGCAAGCACCGGGACCGGAAATTCCGGAAAAAGTCCTCTGTCAAGCATCGCCTGCTGGGCAATTCTTTGCAGGATCAAGCGGTGTTTTCTGTCGTCTGTATTCGTCATATTATTCCCTTTCTGGATACTCTGTTGTGATTTCTTGCTCATGGATTCTCCTTCAGTATTGGCCCGGACGGAATCTCCGGCTGCTGCGGTAAGGCCGCCAAAGCATCGTTGACAATGGTCTGGGCTTCCTCAAGGAGGCGACGCAGATGCTCGGCTCCCCGGAAGCTCTCCGCATAGATCTTGTAGATATTTTCAGTCCCGGACGGACGCGCCGCGAACCATCCGCTTTCGGCGATGACCTTCACCCCGCCGATGGGCGCGTCGTTGCCCGGCGCGCGGGTGAGAACCGCCTGGATTTTTTCGCCCGCCAACTCGGTGAGCGTAACCTGCCGGGGTGAGAGTTTCGCCAGGCTTTCCTTTTGCTCCGGGGTGGCCGGCGCCTCAACACGGTCGTAAAGCGGCTCACCGAACTCACGCGTGAGTTCCCGGTAGATCTCGCCGGGATCGCGGTCCATCCGCGCCGTGATTTCCGCCGCCAGCAAAGCCAGGATGATTCCGTCTTTGTCTGTCGTCCAGACGTTGCCGTCCAGCCGGGCAAAGGAGGCCCCGGCGCTCTCTTCACCCCCAAAACATAGCGAACCGTCGAGCAGGCCATCGACGAACCACTTAAAGCCGACCGGCACCTCGTAGAGTTTCCGGCCAAGCTTGGCGGCTACGCGATCGATCAACTGGCTGCTCACCAGCGTCTTGCCCACAGCCGCCTCCTTGCGCCATTTCGGCCGGTGTTGAAAAAGATAGAAAATGGCGACGGAAAGGTAATGGTTTGGCGGCAGCAGTCCCGCGCTGCGGGTGACGATGCCGTGCCGGTCATGGTCCGTGTCGCAGGCAAAGGAAAGGTCAAAGCGCTCCTTCATCCCTATCAACCGCTGCATCGCATAGGCCGAGGAGGGGTCCATCCGTATCTGACCATCCCAATCCACCGTCATAAAACCAAAAGTCGGATCGACGGCCTCGTTGACAACCGTGAGATTCAACCCGTAACGCTCGGCAATCGGCCCCCAGTAGTGGACCCCGGCACCGCCGAGCGGATCCACCCCCAGCTTGATCTTCGCACCTCGAATGGAATCCATGTCGATCACATTGGTGAGATCGGTAATGTAAGCATTGAGATAATCGTGCCGGTGCGTCGTGGGGGCGCGCAGCGCTTTCGCGAGCGAGATCCTTTTAACGCCCTGCAGCCCGGCTTCGAGAAACTCATTTGCATTTGCCTCGATCCAGGCGGTGGCGGCTGATTCCGCCGGCCCGCCGTTTGGGGGGTTGTATTTGAACCCGCCGTCATGGGGCGGATTGTGTGACGGCGTGATCACGATACCGTCGGCGAGTCCGGTCCTGCGCCCGCGGTTGTATGTGAGAATCGCGTGGGAAACAACAGGGGTGGGGGTATAGTCATCCCCCTGGGCAATCATGACGTCCACCCCGTTTGCCGCCAGCACCTCCAGCGCACTTGCAAGCGCCGGCACGGAAAGGGCATGCGTATCCATGCACAGAAACAGGGGGCCATCAATCTTTTTCTGCTTCCGATAGAGGCAAATGGCCTGACTGATGGCGAGAATATGCCATTCATTGAAAGCCTTTTCAAATGCGGAACCGCGATGCCCCGAAGTACCGAAGGCAACCCTTTGTGCCGGCACCGAAGGGTCAGGCTCCTCGGTATAGTAGGCCGTGACGAGTCCGGGTACGTTCACCAGCATCGATGCTTCGGCCGGCTTTCCTGCATAAGGACTTACTTTCATGGCGGACTCTCCTCAAATTCCGTAGTTAGGGCAATTCAGATTAAACACCACGAGGGCCAGGCTGGGCTGGTTTGCGTGATCGCTTTTCCCTTATTGGCCACCTTTTCCTTAAGGGCTTCAGCGAATCCGGGCTCTTGGAGTTCACCCCAAAAAGTGGGATTAGAAGCAGCGCCAAGCTTCATTTGCCCAAACGCGACTTCCAAGTTTGCTAGAATTCACTATGCGCCTTATCGAAGGCGTCTCGAAGCTCTTGGTAGCTTTTTAGAAAGCCCTTCTTGACATCTTCCCATGCATTGCTGGCACCATGTTTCAAGCCGCCATACCACTCGGCAACCTCATTGCGCTGTTTCCTGATCGCCGTCAAGGTAGCCGTCGCTTTCCTGCGAGCAGCCTGGTCCATCTGGTTCCATTTTTTATCAAGCTGGGATTCCATTCTGTCGATTCGGATGTCCAGATCATCCAGGACATCCTTTGCCTTCTTAACGGCTTCATCGCGCTGATCGACGGAATAATTCCTGATTGCCGCAGCCGCTTCCGCCACCTTCTCTTTGACCTCTTTGGTCGTCGTCTTGTCCGCTGACGTTTGGGCAGCGAATGAAACTGAAGCAATTGTGAAAAAGACAGCCATGATGAATAATAGATTCACCTTTGTTAGTGTTTTAGTTTTCATTTTCCTTTAACTCCTTCCCATCCAGTATAAGTTTAACCTAAAGTGATCGGTTCCAGGTTCAGCGTTCAAGGTCCAAAGGCTAGATGTTGATTTCCGCAACCGTATTATCAATTTTTTGGGTTTACCGCTTTCTCCATTGGGCGAAACAAGAAATTCGACCCATTTGACGTGTAATGCTATTTGACATATGCCCCTCCTTTTTCCTCCCGAGGCGATTTGCGAACATTAGGAAAG
>CAYZZY010000253.1:0-2956 GCA_964482745.1 uncultured bacterium | reverse complement strand
AAAGAAAAAAGAAGCCGCCGCGCCGGAGGCTGCGTCAACGGACTCAGAAGAATTCGAGGATGCACCGGCCGACGACTGATGACGGGCAGGCACGTTCGCGCTTTTTACCTGACAATCCCAGATACAAGCCCTCTGCAAGACACCAGTGAACGGCGGGGTGAAGCGGCATCACCGCAACCCGTTCGTTTGCACTCTTGCACGGTATCCCCGACGTATACGCAAGGAAGTCGAAGAAGAATGGAGAGAGTTCGATGACGATTACCGCTCAAATGGTAAAGGAATTGCGCCAGAAGACCGGCGCTGGAATGATGGACTGTAAGAAAGCTCTTGTGGAAAGAGAAGGCGATATGGACGCGGCCATAACGTACCTCCGCGAAAAGGGAGTTGCCGACGCGGCCAAACGATCCACCCGCGCGGCAAGTGAAGGCATGATCGGCTCATATATTCACACGGGCAGCAAGTTAGGCGTACTTATTGAAGTCAACTGCGAGACCGATTTCGTCGCGCGGACGGAGGAGTTCCAGAATCTTGTGAAGAATCTCGCGATGCAGGTGTGTTCCGAGAATCCCATCTGTGTTTTGAGAGACGATGTCCCTGCCGATTTGCTCGAGAAAGAAAAAGAGATCTACGCGAACCAGGCGCGGCAGACCGACAAGCCCGAGAAGATCATAGAGAAGATTGTTGCGGGGAAGTTGGAAAGCTTCTATGCGAGAGCCTGCCTGCTGGAGCAGGAATATATCCGTGACCGCAACATGACCGTTAAGGACTACGTCAACGAAGCGATCGCTAAGCTCGGGGAAAACATCGTGGTCAATCGGTTCGTCCGTTTCCAGCTTGGCGAGGAACTCTGAGGTCCCGATGGCGAAGGCGCGTAAAAAGAAGCCGGCTTATAAGAGGGTACTTCTCAAGCTGAGCGGTGAAGCCCTGCAGGGCGCCCAGGAATACGGCATCGATCCCAAGGTCGTCGCAAGCATATCACGCCAGCTAAAGGACGTGCTGGTCGAGTTGCCGACGGATATCGCGATTGTCATAGGCGGGGGAAACATTTTCAGAGGAATCCAGGCATCCGCAAAGGGAATGGACCGCTCCACCGCCGACTATATGGGAATGCTTGCCACCGTGCTCAATGCGCTCGCGCTCCAGGACGGATTGGAGAAGGTCGGGATTGCCACCCGCGTGATGTCGGCCATGGAGATAAAGGCGCTGACTGAACCTTACATACGCCGCAGGGCGATGAGGCACCTTGAGAAAGGGCGCGTCGTCATATTTGCCGCGGGGACGGGGAATCCTTATTTCTCCACCGATACCGCCGCGGCGCTTCGAGCCACCGAAATCGGCGCCGAAGTGGTGCTGAAGGCTACGAAGGTGGACGGGGTCTATAGCTCCGACCCCGTCAAGAACAGACGCGCGCGCAGATTTTCCACCCTCTCATACATGGATGTCCTCAGACGCGGCCTGAAAGTTATGGACAGCTCGGCGATCACCTTATGCATGGACAACGGGCTGCCGATCATTGTTTTCGACCTCAAGAAAAAGGGCAACATCCAAAAAGTGCTTCTGGGAGAAAATGTCGGGACGGTAATAAAGGGGGAATAGTGGATATGCGAAAGGAAGTCCTTGCGAGCACAAGAGAAAAGATGAACAAGGCAATCGAACATGTCCGCCACGAATTCTCGACGATCCGAACGGGCAGGGCCTCGACTGCGCTGTTGGACGGTATCGATGTGGAATACTACGGGTCGAACGTTTCCCTGAATCAAACGGCTAACGTCTCGGTTCCGGATGCGAAGCTCCTGCTCATCACGCCGTATGATAAGGGGACGCTCGGGAACATCGAGAAGGCGATACTCAAGTCTGGCCTGGGTCTTACTCCGAACAATGACGGAAAGGTCATCAGGATCCCGATTCCCGATTTGACTGAAGACCGCCGCAAGGATCTGGTGAAACTCGTGCGGCGCCTGGCGGAGGACACACGGGTGTCGATCCGGAACGCACGCCGCGAATCCAATGAAAAGGTGAAGAAGGCTGAGAAGGATGGCGATGTTTCCGAGGACGACAGCCATCGCATCATAGATGAAGTCCAAAAGGTGACCGACGAGTACGTGAAAAAAATCGACGAGATCCTGAAGGCCAAAGAAGACGAGATCATGGAAGTATGAGCGCGAAAGAGCCCGACGTTGATCTCAGGTAGGAGGCGTCTAACCAACCTGCCCGGCCTTGGGGCTAACCCGTCCGTCTGCTTTCCACACATTACCTCAGTCCTCAAAAATAATACTATGCGACTGCTTGCGACGGCGCGAGCAGTGTCTTTTCTTGCAGAAATCGGCATAGAAGAACCCCTCCTTCTGATTAGGAAAGATCCCCTATCAAAGAAGAAGGCATGTGTTCCAACCCCGAGCGCCGCAAAATCCCCCTCCCCTTTGGAAAAGGAGGATTTCGCTCTTCCCGGGAACCGATAAAAGAAACAGTAGCTTCTACAATGAAGAACCGGTTACCTCCGTTTTTTGGATGTTTACGTGCGCGAGGGATGAGTAAATGACTGCCGGGGAGAAGAAAAAAAATAATGAACGCTGCCGCGTCACGTTCCTCGGCCATGCCTGCACACTTATCTCGATGAACGGGATGAACATTCTCACCGATCCGCATTTGACCCGCCACATTCTGTTCTTCATCTGGCGCAGAAGCAGGGTTCCGGTGAAGGCGCGCGACCTGCCACCGCTCGACCTGATTGCCGTTTCCCACGGCCACTATGACCATCTCGATCTGCCAACTCTCTGGAAACTGCCCCGAGAGACTCCCGTCATCGTGCCGTCCGGTCTCAAGACGCTTTTACGTTTGGCAGGAAGGAAACGGGTCATCACGCTGGACAAATGGAAATCGCATGCTGAAAAAGAGATCACCATCACTGCGGTACCCGCCGAACATTTTCTCGGGCGACCGCCGCTTTTTCCCACCG
>CAYZZY010000252.1:0-3009 GCA_964482745.1 uncultured bacterium | reverse complement strand
ATGATGTTGGATTATCTCGGCATGGAAAATGAGGCAAGGTTGCTGGAGAAGGCAATCGCGGAAGTGTATCACAAAGGCGACACCCTCACAGGCGACCAGGGCGGCAGCGCAACGACCACGGAATTTGCGGAGGCGGTTTTGAAGGAGATTCGGTGAAGAGCTTACCTTTGCGCCTTTGCGTTGAAAAAAAGAGATTCTTCGGCGCAAAGCGCCTCAGAATGACAAACTCGGTATTCTCCGTGCCCTCTGTGGTGAGAGGAACGTCGAGAGTCACTGGTCACGAGCCGAAAGTCATATACATTCGTAATTGCAGTTTTTTGGTCTATGGCAGTTGACGCGGGACGTTGGACCGGTTGTTTTATGGAAGGATGGATTTGATGGGAAATAAGGCCGCCGATTCCGGCAGAAGAAGTTCCAAAAAAACCCTCGATCGAGTTTTCCACCCAAAGTCCGTGGCAATAGTCGGGGCTTCGGACAACCCGTTCAAAATGGGATGCCGATGTGTTATGAGCCTCATCGATATCGGATATGAGGGAAACATTTATCCAATAAGCAGCTCGGTCGATTCCATCAGCGGGTTGCAGACGTATCCATCGTTGTTGGACGTTCCCGGGGACATTGACCTGGTCATAGTCGTTGTTCAAGCCCGGTATGTGCCGGACGCACTCAGGGCAGCCGCGAAAAAAAACACCGCTGGCGCCGTGGTCATAACAGCCGGTTTCAGAGAAATCGAAGACGAAGGCGGCGCGTCGCTCCAGGAAGAGATCACCCGGATCGCCAACGACGCCGGCATCAAGATAATCGGTCCCAACACGTTCGGCATGGTCAATACGGCGGCAAAGCTCAACGCTTCGTTCACGCCGATCTTCAATCACCTGAAACCGGGAACCATCAGCATACTCGGCCAGAGCGGCGGCGTCTGTCATCTTGTCGCGTTCCAGGCGATCGATGAGCGCGTTGGAATGAATAAAGTGATCGGCCTCGGCAACCGCTGCAACCTGAGTTTTCCGGAACTGATCGAATATGTCGGTGACGATCCTGAGACCAACACCATCATCCTCTATCTGGAAGGTGTCGAAGAGCCGCGCGCGTTTATGGAAGAAGCGAGGAAGGTGACAAAGCGCAAGCCTATCGTCGGTCTCAAGGTGGGCGAATCCGAAGCCGCCTCGCGCGCCGTGAAATCACACACAGGCTCGCTCTCCGGCAAACACAACCTGTACTATGCGGCCTTCGAGCAGGCGGGAATCGTGCCGGCCCAAGATACGGTCGAACTGCTCGACATCGCAAAGATAATGAACATAGCGCCGCCTCCTGCGGGCAACCGGGTCGCCGTCATGTCGTTCCAGGCCGGCCCCGGCATCATGCTGACGGATCTGTGCGTGAGTCATGGCCTGCAGATGGCGGAGTTCGCTCCCGAAACGCTCGCCAAACTCCGGAAACTATGGCCCGACCTCACGATCAGGAGCAATCCGGTCGACCTTGCATTTCTCAGCGATATGAACGCGTTCGGCGAGGCGGCAAAGCTGGTGCTCGAAGATGAGAATGTCGATTCGATAATTGTGTTCTACCTGGACGTCTTCTCCTTTTTCACCGTTGCCATCTCGGAGCAACTCATTCCGCTGGCAGGCAAGGTGAATAAGCCCATTGTTGTATGCGCGAATTTTCCGGTCAGGCTGTCATCGACCGAGACGGATGAGGGAATGACGGCGTTTCACGACAACGGCATCCCGGTCTACCCGCTGCCCGACCGCGCGGTCAAAGCGCTCAGAGGACTGGTCCGCCGCGGCGAGATCGAGCGCAGTTTCCGATAAGCAGAAGCACATCGCAGCAACCGCGACCAAAGAATTAACCACCAAGGGTCGCAGACCCGAGGCGCCAAGACACAAAGAAGACCACAAAGAAGAACAAAAGACATGAACCCCAGAGAACACAGCGCAGCATAGCCGCAAGCAAACCGACCAAAGACTATTTGCCGCAGCGCAATGGAATTTAATTGGGGACACGATGAAGCATCATGTCCCCAATTAAATCCTCTCTCTATGATGTGAACTCAGTATCAGACTGACAGACTCACACTTGCTCGGCGTACACCTTGAAGAGAACGCGTCCCAAACCTCCATGTAAGGCCCCGCTGTCAAGGCACTGTACGTGATTGAAGATATACGTGTTCGGATCTTCGCCATTCACGATGGCTGAGAGCATCGCCCGAATGGTCGAGTTCAGCGGGGTGATGGCGTCAGTGCAGATGTTGTCGGCCGTCGTCTCGTCCTTGTTCAACATGGTCGCGTTGAACACGAGTTTGTCACCGACCTTGTAGAACGCAAAGCAGTTTTCCGATTCGATCACCTCGGCCACAATTTTGTAGCCCATCAGAGCAGCGCTGCCCTCGAGCAATTGTTCCATTCCAGGTGAAAGCTTATCAAGCTCCTCATCGCTAATGCCGATCATTCCTTTCGCCATCTCTCTGATTGCCTCATCCATTTTCGCTCCTCCTTATCTTTGTTCTTGCTTGACTGGACACACAGTGCAGTATTGCCTTAACCAAACCGACAAAAGATTGTTAGCCACAGAGAACGCGGAGAAGGACAAAGATTGCCGCGTCGCTCGGGTCTGAGACCCTTCGCTCCTCGCAATGACAGATTTAGCCACGAATTTTACGAACCACACGAACAAAAAGATCAAAGACCCGTTATCCGCGGATTATCACGTATTAAAGGCTCTGAAAAAAACAACCACGGAAAACATGGTGCGGTACAACTGAGATAAATCACGAAATTAATTCGAGAACTCGAATATTAGGAACTTAAAGGGATCGATGCTTTTTTTGGCTTGGTGTTCTCGGCGACCTCTGCGGCTACTGGCCTTTGTAATCTTTTGCTCCGTTCCCCTGCCCGCAAGTTTATGCCGGTTGCGGGACCGAGGGGAAAAGCTCCCTGTTGGTGTGCGGGATAAACATGGCGGCATTCAGCCGGTCCATGAATTCGTTTTCGGTGGTGAGCTGGATATAGG
>CAYZZY010000251.1:0-3020 GCA_964482745.1 uncultured bacterium | reverse complement strand
AAAGTGGATTGTACCCGGCACTTCAAAAGAGCACTGTAATTTAATTGGGGACACGATGAAGCATCATGTCCCCAATTAAGTTCTATGACGTGAACGTGGTCTAACGAGCAGAGTCACGAAGAGTAGCTGCGGAAAAATACAGCGGTGCAAATCCTACCGCAGATATCCGAGGGTTTCGAGTTCTTCTTTGGTTTTTGTGCCGATCTCGACAGGTTTGGTTTTCCTGGTCCCTTCCTTGAGCCAGATGTACAGCCCTTCTTTTTTCATTTCTGGCTTCGAGGAATCGCTTGCCTTTCGGAGCATATCCCTGTCGAGCGCGACAGGGGGTGAAAGTGGTTTTTCCGGTGAGGAGCCCAAATAGATATTCACGAGAGGCTGGTCGTTTTTTCTGGTCAAGTTCAGCCGGATGGGCGCGTCGGGCGGATCCACTTCGAAGACAATGCCGTTCGCTTCGTGAGCGCTCCGGAGCCGGAAAAGGATCTCTTTCGAATCCGGACTTGTTCTGAAGATTTTGGGATTCGTCAGGTCCAGGGGCATGACGCTTATAAAGACTCCTTCCGTGGTGAGGGTCCCCTCGCATATTTCCAGCCCGGGCGGAGGTTTCAGCGCGATATGGATTCCCCTGTTCGATTCACCGATAAACGATTGGAGCGCCCGTTTCATCGGCAGCTCGATTTCCGGGAATCTGTTCGTTAAGTTCCGGGTTTCCTTCGGGTCGTCCTTGAGATTGTACAATTCAAACGTGTTGGAGTTGGTCGTATAAATCAGTTTGTGATCATTCTTCAATGCCGCCTTTTTCTTGTGCCCGCTGCCGATCCCCTCGGCGAAAATGGTTCGGGCGGAGAGGCCGCCCCCGCCGGCCTGAGACACGAGGCTCTGTCCCTGGTAATAAGGCGGCGCCGGCAGGCCGAGAACATCGAGGATCGTCGGCGCTATGTCGACCGTGCTCACGCGTTCGGAGATGCTCCCTGCAGGAAGTTTTCCCGGCAGGTGAAAAATCAGCGGTACCCGCAGCAGTTCATCATAAAGACTATGGCCATGCCCGGCTCTCCCATGATCGCGCAGTTCTTCTCCATGGTCCGCCGTAATAATGACGAGCGTGTTGCGGTCGAGGCGGAGTTTCCTCAGGTGAGCTATCAGTCGTCCGATCTGTTCGTCGCAGAAATGGACAATCGTGTCATATCGATCGGTTGCCGTCTGGAGGTCATCGCTCCCGACCTCTCCGAAACGCAACGGAATCTTGCTGACTGCTGCCTGCCGAATGGAATAGTCGTGTGGATCCATGAAGTGGATGAACAAAAAGAATTTTTCGTCCTGATGTTGATCCAGCCACGGGAGAATTTTTCGGGCGCCCTCTACCGATGTCGGCCCGCAATGATTCAACTCATCATATCCCCGATCCATCTCGTGCTCGGTCGAGAGGAAGGGATTATTGATGAACGAGGCCGTGTAATAATCATGATCGGCGAGGGTCTCTGCGAGCGTTTTGATGCCGTAATCAGGGGATATCGTGCCTATTGTCCAGATATTTGCAACACCAAACTGGGGGAGAACAATACCGTTGAAATTGGTGCCGTACTGATGGATCGACGGATACGTAGAGGTCAGCATCGAAAAAAAAGAGGGCAGTGTCCAGGGGGCGGCGCTGTGGCAGTTCTCGATAAAAAGACTGTTCTCGGCCAGCGCGTCGATGTTGGGGGTGGTTTTTCGCGAATAGCCGTACGCCGAAACATGGTCGGTTCGGAGGGCGTCTATCCCGATCAATATCACATTTATCTCTTCCGGCGCGCTTCGCATCGCCACCGAAGGCGGTATCCAGATTGCCATACGGTGGCGGATATCAAACCGGAAATCCGGTACGAAGGCGAGTCGAAGATAGTATTTGCAAAGACTGAACATCTCGGAGAGAAGCGACGAGTCTGCGTATTCGGCGCTCCACCTTACATCGACACAGTCTCCGTCATAGCCGGCAAGTTCCACCGAGTCTTCCACCCACCCGGAGACGGAATCGGCGTCGGCTTTTTGCTGTATCCATTCCCGGGAAGCCTGCTTCAGAAGAATCGATGAACAATCCTGGGAAGGTTCGGAGAGAGCAACCGTGTAGGTGAGAGGATAGGGGATAGCCTCAAATGTTTCTTTGGCAATTCCAAAACCCGAGTATGCTGTCGATTTCCCTTTGATTGCAATGCGCGAACCGGTTTTCAGGGAGACAGGGCTGAACCGTGCTCGGCGTACCTTGTCTCCAAATTCATAGCGTTCGGGAAGGTTCCATCTCCACGCTTCGCCAAGCAGAAAAAAGTCGAATATCCAGGACCCGATGAGCGCAACCAGGAGCACAAGGATGATGTTCATCGAAAGGCGGGCGATTATCATGCCGGAGGGCGTTTGTTCGGTTGCTTTGACCTGCCGACGAAGCATGAATAAAACCGTCAAAGCCGTGGCAATGCACATCAAAGCCACAAAGGTCATATAAATCAATTCCACGGGGATATCCGTGAATCCCGGCCCAGAGTTGGTCACTTCGGCTTCCCTGTGCGTGATGATGTACGGCCAGAAAAGCAGAACGGGCAGCAGACTTAGGCTTAGTCGCGAGCGGATTGTGCGGTAATCCATTCTCCGGATTAGATGGACACATCGACAAAGAATGCCGAGGGCAGAGAAGACTGCTGCTATTGACACAAGAGAAAGTGCGACCGAGGCCCGCAATGAAACATCCGGGACACCCTTTTGAATGAGCACAGCCCTTGCGTAGCCGGCGATGGTCAGGCCGGCAAGAATGACAATTAAGAAGGATGCTCCCTTTGCGCCGTTTTTCATAAAGATTTTCCGGAGATCAGCATTTTGCCCGGCATCCGTGCGGGACATTCTATGCTCGAATCGCACAGGATTTCCCAATTCTACCATCTCGCGAACGTTCCCGGCAAATTGGGCTGTGCGAGGGCTGCTTTATATACGGCGCGGCATGGCCGCAACCAAACATTGGCTCTGGGTACAGTCCCTATTCTACGAATCCAAAAAAC
>CAYZZY010000250.1:0-3028 GCA_964482745.1 uncultured bacterium | reverse complement strand
CTTGTTCCGGAAGAAGAGGCTCTCGATTTCCTGGACGAAATGAAGGGTTTCTTGGATTCCGAATTGGATTGCGTCGTCACGATGAGCGTGATATCCCGGGCTGACGAAGATGGCGCCTCTGCATTCCTCCAGCGAATGAAAGACCGAGGGGAGAACGTTTATCCGAATGGCAAAGTAAATATCGGCATGGCACTGGTTCGGGAGGCATCATGACACACTCATTAAACAGAAAAGGCCTTTCTGAAACCCGACCCGGCGAAGAGATCGTTGTATTGTGTATGGCGCATCGTAAAGACAGGATGCAGAAAATGGAAGCGATGCAGAAACTCGCCAGGACGATTTTCAAATACAAACCGGACAACGTCATCGGAAAGCCGCTCGGTCTGGAAGAGGAACAGATAGAGATGATGGTCCCGATGGCCGGCATAATTACCGCCGTTTTCAACAACATGGACGATGTCCGCAAGCTGGTCAAAGATATCAAAGCGCAGGGTCTCGGCGTCTCCGTCGTGCTTTCCGGCCTGTTTGGCGACGTTCACGACATCTGCGACTGCGCCCGCCTGAAAGAACACACCTACCATATCTCTTTGGGCGTCTTCGGGAAGACCGGGCGTCTTCCCGATGAGAAAACGCTTGAAATTACCACTCAATGCGGCCATTCTTTGATATCGCCGAGCCTTGTCGAAGCGGTAGTAAAGAAAATCAGAAAGGGGAAAATGACCCTGGAAGAAGCCGCGAGCTTGCTTGTGAAACCCTGCGCCTGCGGGATAGGCAACAACAAACGGATCGAGAGAATCCTGGGCGAAATGATCTGAATCCGGGATTGAACGGCGCTAACCTAACTCGCGGATCATATCCCTGTTCAATTGTTGTTCGGGAAACGGTTCGGAAACCGTGTCGGCCTTCCTGAAATCTTCAAGAGCTTTGGCCTTATCGCCAAGCTTGAACAAGGCCATCCCGCGATGATAACGGATCGAGGGACTGAGCGAGTTGAGGAGCACAGCTCCATTGAGATGTTCTACCGCCGCTTCGTAATCACCCTTTTTGAAATAGATCCATCCAAGCGTATCACGAACCTCTGCCTTCATCGGCTGAGCGGCAACCGCCGATTGCGCGTATTCCAGCGCCTGATCAAGGGCTTTTGGCTGTTTAGCCAATAGCCAGGCGAGGTTGTTCATGACCATTGCCTGATCCGGATACATTTCGCTGATCTTTCGGTAGGCCTTGATCGCGGCGGCATCATCTTCGGCGACCTCATGAGCGCGGGCGGATGCCACGAGGACGGGAAGTGAATCCGGCTGATATTTCAGGGCTGAACGGAAATATTCCCTGGCTTCTTCGACACCGCCGGCGTGGAAAGAAAGAACACCCAGTCGATAGAATGCGGGCCAATAGGAAGGGTCTGCAACGAGCGACGATCGATAGTTTGAAACGGCAGCCTCTGATTTTCCTTCTTTCTCCCGGAGTTCTCCGACGGTTTCAAAGAGGGCGGCATTTGGCCCTGCCTTTTCAATAACGCCTTCCAGTTTCGCAATGGCGAGCTGATTCCACCGCAATTGATTCAGAACAAAAGCGAGGTTGAGTTGGTACAGGTCGATCGGGCCAAGAGCTTTCTTCCGAAGCAATAACACGTAGTTTCTGACGAACGCATCCGATATACGGGTATTCCGGCCGAGCGATTCCACCGCCTTTTCGAGGTCGCCTCTGGAAGCCCGGGTATTCGCCAATAACAGATCAAAAACAACCTCGTCGGGCACCGTCTCCTGGAGTGTTATCAGACTCTGTTCCGCATCGTCATAGAGCTTTTTCTCCTGCATGGACAGAACAAGGACGAGCACGCCAAGCCCCGTCTTCCATTGAGTACTTGAGCGGGAAGACAAAATCTGTCGAGCCTTCTCTGGCTGTCCCATCAATAGGTTACAAAAAGAAAGCCTGGCGACGAGATACTCGGACTCAGGATCGGCGCTCAGAGACTTTTCAAAAACGGCGGCGGCGGCGGCCACATCCCCTTCTTTTGCCCGTGTTTCCGCCAGAAGACGAGCAGCGTTTCCATTATTTGGATCAAGTTTGAGAATCTGCTCCAACTCTTCGCATGCGCTCGCATATCGTTGCATGAAGGAGAGCAGGTTCGCAAGCGCCAGGCGATCTGCCATTCGCTCATGGGTCTTCTGAATCTGATATCTGAAAAACGATTCTGCTTCCTCATATCGCTTCATCAAGATCAGCCCTCTTGCATATCTGAGTTGAATTGACTGATCCTCAGGCGCATGCTGCAGCGCCTTCCCATAAGCCTGGACCGCCTGTTCATAATTACCGGCCGCCATATAGATATTGGCCATATTGACATAAGAAGCGGTAAATTCCGGAGCAACGGTGGCGGCCTGCTGAAAAAAGGATAATGCCTCTTCGTATTTATTTTGTCTCATTCGGACGGCCCCGAGAAGATTCAAGGGGAAGGGAGACGTGGGGACCGAATTGAGCATCTCCTCGCATAACTCCTCCGCCTTCGCGAGATCATTCGCCCTGAGCGCTTTCAGTCCCAACTTGAATTGCTCCGCCAGATCCCGGGGGACGCCTTCCGATATCAGCATAGAATCAATAAGCTCATACATCTGTCGGAGGGCCTCGACTCGATCCAGCAATTGCTTTGCATATTCGTTGTCAGCCTCTGCCGAAAGCACGTATTCGATCTCTCGCCGAGCGCTTTCTTGAGAGCCCTCATCCGACAGCGTTTGTGCAAGCATAAGACGGCATGCCGAGTTGTTCGGCTCGATTGCAAGCGATTTTCGGAAAGAGCTGATCGCCTGGCTTCGCTTGTCCGCCCCTTTCAGCGCCAGCCCGAGCAAATAAAGAGTCTGGGCCGGAACCGGCTGGACATTTGCGGCGGCGGTCAGGTGTATTACCGCCGAATCGTACTCGCCCTTTTTAAGGAGGATGGTGCCCAGCAAGAACTGCCCCTGTGAATTGCCAGGAGTGGCCGCAAGAAAAGCTTTGGCATGTTCTTGGGCCTCATCAAGACGATCAATGG
>CAYZZY010000249.1:0-3106 GCA_964482745.1 uncultured bacterium | reverse complement strand
GTTTTTCCGTTCAGCGATATGGCATATCCCGCTTCGACGCACGCGCGCTCATGGGGGATGCTTCCGTCATCGTCGCACTTGCTCGATACTCCGACGCTTACCACCGTATCGAGTTCGCCCGCAACCCTTTCGACTGTCTCCAGCACGGCGGGCAACATGGTCAGGTTTGTCTTGAGTTCGATTATCGCGGAGAGCACTTTCTCCTTTAAAATGTCCTCGGGCAAACAACCCTTCTGAACATCCGTCATAAGCGCAGTGAGGGGATTCTCGGGCTCGAGTGTTACGTCGAGAGGAGCAAGCGCCCTTGTCATCCTGTCGATCTCCGAAAAAAAGACGCCTGTCCCGGGTCTTCCCAGATCGATGACCACGCCCGCCTCGCCCGGTCCGATCCGACCCGTGATATCGTTCGTCTTGATCTCTTCGGTTCCGCGGCCAGCCATGCCGGTGCTGTCGTGTGTGGCTGTCGGATCGCTGAAAGCCCTCCTCAGTGAACGCGGCCACTCGAGTTCGGGCGGCGTGAGCGCGCCTGTCGGACATACATCGAGGCGGGAATCGTATCGCAGGCGAAACACCGCAAACAGTTTCCTTAACGCGCGGACAAGTACGGGATTGAGCCCTTCCGATTCACAGCAACGATAGCACGTGTTGCATTCAACGCACTCGTCTTCGTTGACGACGGCCAATTCGTTCTCGATGCGAATCACGCCCATGGTGCAGAACGGAACACAACTCCCGCACCCAACACATTTTTCTTCGTCAATCTTCACAATCGCTCCCTTTTCCGACCGTTGTTAAATGAGTCCACGTTTTTTGCCGGCCCGTGCAAAAGCTTCCAGTGCGCACTCCATGTCCTCCGGCGTGTGCCCGGCTGTCGGGACAACCCTCAATCTCGACGAACCTTCCGGCACCGACGGAGGTCGTATCGCCTGCGCGAATACGCCTTCTTCAAGCAGCGCTTCCGCCATCCCGACACATTCGCGCGCATCGCCGATTATTATCGGAAGGATAAATGTTTCCGACGATCCGATATCGAACCCTGCCGACGTGAGACCCTCTCGCAAGAATTCGGCGTTGCGCCAGAGGCTTTCCCGCCTTTCCGGCTCATTTTCGACGATCCGGAGCGCTTCCAGGGCCGCGGCCACGGCGGCCGGTGGGAGAGCGGTCGTATAAATGAAACTGCGTGCCCGATTTGTGAGAAAATCTATCAGCTTTTGTGAGCCGGTGACGAACGCGCCGTAGCTTCCGAGCGCTTTGCTCAAAGTCCCCATCTGGACTTCGATGGCTCCATCAAGCCCGAAGTGAGAGGCGGTCCCTTTCCCCCCGGGTCCGACCACTCCGGTGGCGTGCGCATCATCGACCATCAGATAACAATTGAATTCCGAGGCGAGCCTGGCGAGTTCGGGAAGCGGCGCCAGGTCGCCATCCATGCTGAACACGCCGTCTGTGACGATCAACTTCCTCTTGCATGCGACGCTTTCGGCGAGCATTTCCTCAAGGCCGTCGGTGTCGGCATGCGGGAAGATGCTCGTTTTCGCCCGGCTGAGACGGCATGCATCGACAATGCTTGCATGGTTGAGTTCATCGCTGTAGATGATATCGCCCTGCTGCATGAGGGAGGATAGTATGCCGATATTGGCAAGATAGCCTGAACCGAACACGATTGCGGCCTCGGCGTTCTTGAACCGCGCAATCTCGGCCTCCAGCTCTCTATGAATCGGAAGCGTGCCGGCCACCAGTCGTGACGCGCCCGCGCCCGCGCCGTATTTGTCGACGGCATCTTTCGTGGCGCGTTTGACGGACGGATGATTCGCGAGGCCCAGGTAGTCATTCGTGCAGAAGAGCAGTATCTCGCGCCCGTCGATTTCCACGCGGGGCCCGATCGGGCTTCCAATGAGCTTCGGCTTGCGCAGGAGCCCTCGCGCGTCAAGTTCTTCAAGCTCGCGCTGGAGTTGGTATAACATTCGTGCCGTTTGTTTCCCGTGAGTTGTGGTCATTGTCTTGCACCCAGTGAGCCGCCTGTTCCGGCTGTCAATCCGAGGTCGGCTATCATTTGCAGATCTTCCCGATAGTCGCGTCCCTTTGTCGTCAGGTAGTTGCCGAGCATCGTACTGTTTGCGCCGGCCATGAACAGGAATGGCTGAAGCGAACGCAGGCCGTGTTCGCGTCCTCCACAGATCCTTATGTCCTTGTCGGGCAGGATAAACCGAAACATTGCGATAATCTTGAGGATATCGAGCGGGCGCAGAGGAGCCGCGTCTTCCATGGGCGTGCCGGGAATCGGATTCAGGAAGTTCAGCGGGACCGAGTCTACATCCAGTTCCCTCAAGGCAAGCGCCATTTCAATTCGTTGTTCCGCGGATTCGCCCATCCCGAAGATCCCGCCGCAGCAGACATAAAATCCCGCATCCGTCGCTTCTTTCACTGTCCTGATTCTGTCGGTGTAGGAATGTGTGGAACAGATTTCATCAAAATGACTTTCGGCCGTCTCTATATTGTGATGAAGGCCTTGCAGGTCGGCGGACTTGAGCTTATCAAGCTGCTCTCGTGTGAGCGCGCCGAGGGACGCGCACCTGTCAAGGCTGGTTTCGCTCGCGACGGCGGCGATGGTTTCACACATTTTTTCCAGGTCTTCTTTGCTTTCAATGCCGGGGCCGCTTGTTACGTAGCCCAGCTTGTTTGCGCCCATCGACTCGGCGGCCCGGGCGTGTTCCAGTACCTCTTCCTTTGTCATAAGTGGATACACATGGGCGTCCGTATTGTGATGCGCCGACTGCGCGCAAAAAGCGCAATCCTCGGAGCAGGCCCCCGACTTGACGTTCACGATGGCGCAGAAGTCCACGCGAGAGCCCTTGAAGTGTCGCCTTACCTCATCTGCCGAGGCCAGCAAATGAAAAATGTCCTCATCAGGAGTCGCAAGGATGGCCGCCGCCTCATCGCGGTCGATGCTTCCGCCGCTTGTTATCCGTTCGACATAACCATCAAACCTTTCATGTGGTTTCATGGGAGTTTCCTTTCAGGTGGCAGGGGAAAACGAATATGGTAGATGAATCCTATCAGTTGAAGCGCGGATTGTCAACCATATTTTCAAACTTGGTTGACTATCCGC
>CAYZZY010000248.1:0-3173 GCA_964482745.1 uncultured bacterium | reverse complement strand
GCTTCGCGCTTTATGGACAGCAATGAATGCAGAACCGTGATTCCCGCGGCGAGAGAATCTTCCGGGAAGACAAACAGGGAAATACTGGACAGCATGAATGCGGCCGGAAAAGAGTTCGGAAAGAATGTGAAGAAGAAGTTCGGGGGAGAAGGGGAATGGTAATTCGAATGCGGAGTGCGTTGTTGCGAAGCGGAAATCCCGTTAGGGAGAGTTCAGGCGGATGATTAATATGAACGTACTGCGTAAATGCCGGTGCATAGGACTTCAACCAAAAGTGAAAATTTCGTTTTCAATTCTGCTTTTTAAACGTTGACCCTGGCCTTTTTCCGGCGCCACTCCCATGGTCAAAAACACCACCTTCCCGGCTCAGATCCTCATCTGTCTCGTTAGTTTTGCTGGGATGCAAAAAACCGGCTTAAGAAATGCTATTGAATCAGTCCATGATTCTTCAGCCGACGCACAATGGGCGGGATCATTGCCGAGCCCAGACCTCCGAAGATCATCCCCGTCGTGGAATCAATAAGGATGCGCTGGAGCATAACAGTCTTTTCCATACCCATCGGCCAGTCGATCAAGATATTCGGCAGGGATCGTGTCGATGAGGCAATGGCGCCGGCTACGATGCAGGCGATGTAGCTGGTCGGTATGAGAGGATAGAGCGCTAATGCAATGTCAACCGCGAAAGCGGGAACAACAAACCTGAGGATAATCAACGGTCCGCCCTTTCCCATTCCCATAAGGGTGCCCATAATGCCCGCGATCAGACCTGTCAGGGTCGCCGCCCCCTTTTTGGGAACACAGGCGCGCGCCAGAATGAGGAAGAACATCATGAAAAACATGGAATGGCCGGGTATCTTGAGATGCAGACGCAGCACGGCCCGCGTAATAATGATAAAGGTGGCGCAGAATCCCAGATAAAGAGCATCCTGCAGACTGAAATCTCTCCAGAAGGTGTACTCGGCCTGATTTACTCGTTCTTTTTCCTGCGTTCCGCGGGGCACCAGCTTTCTCCTTCCCTTCGGACAACCAATACGGGGCGGCCTTCCCGCAGGGACGGCCTTACCCAATCCTGTGTGTCTATCATCTCGTGCTCGGTCAGAGTTTCACCCCGTGTGGAGGCTACCAGCGCTACCTCTGACTTTGCGGTAATCTCTCCGACGCTCAGCACGCCTTTGAGGTCCCGGATTCCCTTCATGCCGATGAATCGTCCGTCGTTCCCTGTTCTCCTCAGACCGACGCCGGCCATCGCGCCGATAAATCCCTGTCCGGTTTCGCCTTTCCACCAGACAAAGACCCCGAGTCGGTCCGCCAGCCCTCTTGCCTCTTCGATAGGGATGACTTCCTTCTGTGCGAGATGACCGAACCGGCTCAATTCAGCGGGGACTTCCTCCCGAGTGGCAATGCACAACCCGGGGTTGGCTCCTTCATGGTAATTCGCAACGAGGAATGCGATTGCCTGATCGGAGATATCCATGACTTCACGACGTGCGGTTTCAGCCGCGATGCATGCGCAGCTATTATGGGACGTGTACGGGATATCAGGATGAACGAGCAACTGATGCCTGGTAATGCCGGGCGCAGTCAAGAGCCCCTTTTCCACGAGGTCATCAGCTAGCATGCGGGCCAGTCTTCCCGTCCCAATACTGTGCTCATTATCCGTATCGTCAATCGCCAGATATAATTCCATTTTGTCTGCTCCTGATATTCACATTGATTCCTCTCGACATCTTTCCATCTGCTGTTTCTGCTTGAGCGTCGGCTGATACCCAAAGCCCCGCGCTTCCGCCGAAAGAGCCGCTTCGCGCGCAGTCTTCAGTGCGCGAACGACCAGGGGGATCATCAGACAGCCAAAAGCCTCTTTCCAGTTCAATGGATTAAGCAGTTGGCGAGGCGCCAGGGGAGCCCCACGAAGCCGCTGGGCCATTGTGATCTCCCGCAATTCACGGGCAAAGAAGGGCACAAAGCGGAAACTTGTGAAAACGACAAACGCGAAACCCTCGGGCAAAATGCGCCGAAGTCCCTCAATCATCTGCGAACTCTGTGTTGTTCGCAGAAATACCACGCCCGGCAAGAAGAAGAGGAGAATCTGAAGCGCGGTCCGCGTACCGGGCCAGACGCCGTCGGCAACCCCAAATTTCGCCACGTACAGCGCAATGATGATCGCCATCTGAATCAGGAAAAAACGCAGGTCCCTCCAGAGTTCCGAGAGCCTCAGTTTCGCCATAAGATAATACGCGAGATTGAGCGAGATCAATCCGGCCAGCGCCCAGGGCTCACGCGCCACCAATGTGGCGAACCCCATCAGACAGCCCAGGGCGAGCTTCCAGCCGACTCCCATATTGTGGATCAGGGAATCAGCGGCCCGATACTCATAAGCATGGGCTATGTGAGTTTCGTATGCCGCCGGCTTACGCATTCTCTATCTTTCCCTCTTTCAGGATGAGTTGCCTGTCCGCCCATTGCGGGTCAAGCGGCGGATCATGGGAAGCAAAGAGGATCGACATGTCAAAGCTGGTGTTGAGCCGTGAAAGCAAATCCAGTACCGCCTCTCGCATTTCATAATCGAGGCCCGAGAAAGGCTCATCAAGCAGCAGGAGGTCCGGCTGCGACGCGATCACCGACGCGAGCGCGACCCGGTGCTGTTCTCCGTAGCTGAGGGTTAGAGGAGAACGCTCGGCCAGATGAGAGATTCCGCACTGTTTCAGCGAATCTCTGACATACTGCTCTCTCTGTTGAGACGAAAGCGGCAGTCTCTTCATGCAATATGATACTTCCTCATGCACGGAATCCGCAAATAACTGCTTTTCCGGGTTCTGAAACAGCATGCCCACTTTTCCGACGAGCCGTTCCGGACGGGGGTTGTGGATGCCCACAATCCGCAATTCTCTTGCCTCCGCCTTCTGGAAGCCGACCATGCATCTGAGAAGTGTCGACTTCCCGGCGCCGTTCAGACCGTGAAGGTGAACGCGTTCGCCTCTCTGGACGATCAGCCCGGCTTCCTCGAAGATCACCCGGTCTCCCGGACCATAAAGATTGAGTCCGTCCACGATGAGCGCGGGCTCTCCACCACCGTTGAGGGTGCGGTTCCTCAAACGATTTCCCTCGGATATCCTCGATGTTCCGAATCTCTCATGAGCTTCCTGCAGGCAGCCGTCTCTCATAAGAAGCCGCCT
>CAYZZY010000247.1:0-3204 GCA_964482745.1 uncultured bacterium | reverse complement strand
TGATACCGTCCGAGAGTCGATCCTCGGTCGGCAAGGCAGGGAACAATTGCAACTCGGATGCGTCCTTTGGCTTATACGGCAAATGGACACCCCTGTGGTGATACCAGGTGAAAAACGTGGTGTCATGATTCTCATCAAGCCAGCGGAAAAGCTCCCGGTCATCTTCTCCCGAAAAATATCTCTCCTCTATCGGGTCGATTCGGATGCCGGAGAACTCAGGAATCGTGAGCAAGAAGGAAATATTGGGCACCGTGTATCCTGCCATGCGGAAGAGATCGAAGATGGTCGTGACAGCGGGATCGAGCGCCTCGCCGCGCTCCTCAACTCCGTGAACGGGAGGTTGGAGCGACGTAAGGATAGACATGATACCCGGAATCGTCCAGGCGGATTGGGCATATGCGTTCCGGAACAGGCAGCCGGCTTCGGCAATGGCATCGATGTTTGGACTTGTCTCCTTGCCATAACCGTAGCATCCGAGATGATCCGGCCGGATCGAATCGATGGTCAACAATATGACGTTGATATCGGCCGGCTTCCGTTTGCCGAACGGCGGCGAATATGTCAGAAGAAGCAGCGCCAGGAGGATAATGGCGGCGAGCGTTATCGCAGTCTTTCTCAGTTTCATCCGTCAGTCTCAGGGATTGACGTTTCAGGCGGGCGCGCTTTTGTCAGCAGGGCGACAAGCAGAAGGCCCAGCGCCGATGCCATCAGGTTTGTCACCAAGTCCCTGACCTCGAAGAACCGATTCGGAAGGACATACTGGATAACTTCATCAAGAAAACCATATCCGGATGAGATCAGGAAACTCAGCGCATATGATGATGCACTTGAAAAGTCTATCCGGAGCGCCCTATACAGAAAATAGACGAGCAGGCCATATTCGACCAGGTGGAGTTGTTCGGCCGGGAATTTGCAGTGGAATCTCAGCAGATAAAAATAGACGCATCCAAGGCCTGCAATCAGGAGAAGACGGAAGGGGCCGAATACAGACCACCGCCGAACCAGATAAATGACGATCCAAAGAAATACAAGAACAGAAATCACATATCCGACGCTATTGATTCGCGGCCCAAAGATCCGTGTTCCCGTACGCCAGAGAATCGGAGTAATCGGAAGGACGATGAGGATCAGCCCCATCATCAGGCCGACATAAATCCATGCACGCCGCCTGCCCGCCTTTTTCTCGATATCACCGAATTCCAGCACCTAAAACCTTTCAATATTTCTGAGGACGGTCTTAATGTACTCTCCCTTTTCGAGACGTATCCGGAACCGGTTTGTACCGCTCGAAAGAGGAAAAGCGGCGGAGAAACCGCCATTCTCATCCACCGTCAGTCTTTTATCATTTACCTCGATCCGGCACCCCGGCTCGACTACGCCGAAGATTTTTGCTTCCGCCGAATCAGTGTACTGCTTTTCCTCGGGATCCGTCAACACAAGCGCAAGCGGTCTCCGGGCAAGCGCGACAATTTCCCCGGCAACCTCCTCGCGAACCTTTTCAATGGTTCCAGGCTCCCGCACGAAATATGGAAGTAATAGAGAATCGGTCATCGCGTTCGCGCGCAGCCCTTCATCAGTAATCAGACGCCGGCATATCTCATTGATCCTTGAAGACGCACTATCGCCGAATCGGCCTGCTTTCAGCGTCATTTGCAGTTCTTCCACACCCCGCCGCAGCAGCACGAGGTATTCCATATCTTCCAGCCCTTCGCGAAGAAGCTCAAGCCTGATCGAGGGAAGCGGCTGCAGTTCCCCGGGATACACCAGCACTCCCTCTCCATTGCCGAAGAATTGAATAAGCGGCTCATCAAAAGGCCGGATCCAGTTCGCCGCTTCCCAGTGCAGGAAACCGTCGATACCGTAGAGCTGCTGTAGCCACGGGATTATTCTGAACGCCGATGGATCGTCCTCAATCTGGAGCGTTGGAAACGGTTTGACGGGGCCTGCCGTGTACCACCAGACTTCATCGCCGGCTTCCAGGCGGCGTCTTACCGCATCCACATATCGTTTCCGATCCATGACACCGCGCGGGACTCCTTCAGGCAGAAACTGCAGGTGGATACCCCATATATCGACCGCCCCCACCAATAGGTCATCCGGAAAACAGGTAACCAGAAATTTCGGTGGAGCGGGCATGGAATGGATCTGTTCGCCTGCCTGCACTATCGCCCTGTATTGATGATATGTCGGTTCATCGATGAAGTAGCTGAACAACTTATTGAGCCAGCCGCCTTCATGAGCGAGGGTGACCGCTTTTTTAAAGCGACGATTCTTTGGATGGAACGGCAATCTGCAGGCCGTTATTCGTTTGTCTTTCAGGTAAAGACCGAGTTCGGCGGAATCAGGAGGAACGGGAGGAGCATATGGCGATATCCTTCGATCAACCAGGAACCAGTAAAACAGATCCATTTTCTTGCGATACTCCGCTGTCCCCTTTTCCAACCCGTAATAGTCGGCTATCAGATCGTAATTCAATCCGATGGTCGCAGAGTGCGAGGGTGTTTCAGGGATTCTCAGCGGGAGCACGCGAAGTTGAATCGGAACCTTTGCGACATCTGTATCCTGATGTTTGATTGTGATCCGGGCCACATAATCTCCCTCCGGAACGTCGCCCGCGACGGAACAATCCACCCACAGACGCGTAAGCCTTCGAGGCACAATGGCGATGCTATCCCGAGGTCGCAGCACATTCGGATACTGCCCCGGCTCTGCCGCCACAAGCGGCGTGGATATGTGTGTATCATCCTCCTGATAGATGGTGGTCTCGATCTGGCCCGACTTTCCATCTTTGGAAACAAATGGCGAAATGGTCAGCCTGGCGCCCTCTATCGGGTTTTCGGCGGAAAGGGCAAGCTGAAAAGTCTCGTGTTCATTCCGCGCGGAAATGATCCTTACCGGCGCCGGTCGAAAGCCGGAAATGTCGTCTGCGAAAAGCCGGCGTGTACTCTCCGCCCATGAAACACGAAACGGAGCGCCTCCCAAGGCAAGCGAGGAGTCTTCCCGATCTATGAGTCCCACTATATCCTGCAGCGCCTGCTCCGTCGATATCAGGCCGGCATCGAGTTGTTCCACGGTGCGAGCGACATGCGGCAGCACTGTCCCGCTCTGAACGTGAAGCGAATGCGCCACGGCATTCTCGGCGGCGAGGACGATCTGTGAGTATATCTCTCGGTGCGGGGATGCTTCTCTCAAGGCGGAAGCTGC
>CAYZZY010000246.1:0-3217 GCA_964482745.1 uncultured bacterium | reverse complement strand
GTACGATGTCTTTGATCTTCATGAGGCGGGTGAGGTTGCCGCGTTCGAGTTCGTTGAGCTTGTTGCCGATGTACTTGATCGTTTCCTCGATACTCGGGATGAGGATATGTTCGAGCGCGTTCACGCGGCGGCGGGTTCGCTCGAGTTCGGCGGCCAGCATGGCGACCTGTTTTTCCTGCTGGGCCATATGCACCATCTTTGGGAGTAGCTCGGAGAGGATCTTGAGCGCCGTGTCCAGGTCTCCCGTAATGTCAAGATAGCCGTGAGAGAAAGCGCCGGTCACCTCACATTCAAAGTAGGGAACGCGAAGGTTCATGATCGGCTCGACCCTGCTTTGAAGCTCGGCCTTTTTCCCCGAGAATCCAAGCGCCTGCTCCATTTCGGCCTGCGAGGAATCCAGACGAGCGGAAAAGAAGGCGCCGTATGCGACCTCCAGTTGTTCATCGACCTCCTCGCGAACTTTTTTGGCATCTTTGACCAGAATCATAAACTGGCGCATCAGCTCTTCCTGTTTGTCTTTAAGCAGCTTATGGCCGCGGCGCGCAAGCACGAGCCTTCGGCGAAGCTTGAGCAGTTCCATCCTGTTCGGATTAACGTTGAGGATCATTGTATTTTGGATTCTTTAGGGTAGTACTCGTCGATGTATTCCTGGCGGATGCGCTTCAATTCCGATTTCGGCAGAAGCGTGAGAAGCTGCCAGCCGAGTTCGATTGTCTCTTCGATTGTCCGGTTCTCATCCTGCCCCTGTCTGACAAACTTGTTCTCGAACACATCGGCAAACTTGAAAAACGCCTTGTCGATTTCGCTCAGGGCCGCTTCTCCAAGGATTACCGCCAGTTCCTGCACTTCCTTGCCGCGCGCATATGCGGCAAAAAGCTGGTTTGATACGTCAGCGTGGTCCTTCCGTGTTTTGCCTTCACCGATTCCTTTGTCGCGGAGACGCGAAAGCGAGGGGAGCACGTTAATGGGCGGATAGATTCCCTTCCTGTGCAGCGGACGTTCGAGGATTATCTGGCCCTCTGTGATGTATCCGGTCAGGTCGGGGATAGGATGCGTCTTGTCGTCTTCGGGCATCGAGATGACCGGGATCTGTGTGATCGAGCCCGAACTCGCCTTCAGGCGCCCGGCGCGCTCATATATGGTGGAGAGGTCAGTATAGAGATAGCCCGGGTATCCGCGGCGTCCCGGCACTTCTTTCCGTGCGGCCGATATCTCTCGGAGCGCCTCACAGTAGTTGGTCATATCGGTGAGTATGACAAGCACGTGCATCTCGAGGTCGAACGCCAGGTATTCGGCCGCCGTGAGCGCCATCCGCGGCGTGGCTATTCGTTCGATGGCCGGATCGTTCGCGAGGTTGACGAACAGTGCCGCGCGCTCGATCGCGCCCGTCTTGTTGAAGTCGGAAATGAAGTAATTGGCCTCTTCAAACGTGATGCCCATTGCCCCAAAGACAACGGCGAACTGCTCGCCGGTGCCCCTTACCGTAGCCTGGCGCGCTATCTGGGCCGCCAGTTCCGCGTGCGGGAGGCCGAATCCGGAGAAAATCGGCAATTTCTGGCCGCGCACAAGCGTATTGAGACCATCGATTGAAGAGATGCCGGTTTGGATAAACTCGGACGGATACGCTCGCGCATACGGATTGATGGGATCGCCGTTGACGTTCAATCTCTTTTCAGGGATAAGCGACGGGCCGCCGTCCTTCGGCCTGCCCATCCCGTCAAATACGCGGCCGAGGATGTCGGGCGAGACTCCCAGCTCGAGCCCCCGCCCCAGAAAGCGAACCTTGCAGTTATTCACGTCCACGCCGGTTGTGCCTTCGAAAAGCTGTACGAGCGCCGTATCGCCGGAAACCTCCAGCGTCTTGCCGCTGCGGACCTCGTTTCCCGGCATCTCGAGTTCGACGAGTTCATCGTATTTCACGCCCGACGTCTCGCCCACCAGCACGAGCGGACCGGCGATCTCGCGAATAGTACGGTATTCTTTGACCATGCTCAGGCTTCTCCCTCGGTGCTCTTCGTCAATGCTCTCAACTGTTCCATGGCGCGCAATCTGAGGTCGTCCAACTTATCGAGATCTTTTTCGGCCGTATATCGCATGCGTCCGATCTCTTCCCGTGCCGGGAGTTTTGCGATCTCGTCAATAGATATCCCCTGCTCGAGGATTTCGGCAGAAGTTTGATGGAAATGGAGAATCACCCTCAACATCTTGTACTGCTTCGAGAACGACGCATAGCTGTCGATTTCGTGGAAAGCGTTCTGGTGAAGGAAGTCTTCGCGGATCGATCGCGCGGTCTCGAGCACAAGACGGTCGCCCGGCGAGAGCGCGTCGATTCCCACAAGGCGCGCGATCTCCTTGAGTTCCCCCTCTTTCTGCAGGAGTATCATCGATTCCGTTCTTAGATCGGTCCAATCCGAAGCCACTTCTTTTTCAAAGAATTCGCGCAGGTGGTCGTGATAAAGCGAGTAGCTCGTGAGCCAGTTGATTGCCGGGAAATGGCGTTCGTAGGCGAGCTTGTCTTCGAGGCTCCAAAACACTTTCACGACTTTGAGCGTCGCCTGAACGACGGGATCGGAGAGATCGCCGCCCGGCGGGGACACGGCGCCGATTGCGCTTACGGCCCCCACTCGATTGTCCGAGCCGTTGCATATAACTCGTCCTGCCCGCTCGTAATATTCGGCAATCCGTGTGGGCAGATATGCCGGATACCCTTCCTCGCCCGGCATCTCCTCGAGGCGGCCCGACATCTCGCGCAGGGCCTCGGCCCATCGCGAGGTTGAATCGGCCATGATGGCGACGCTGTATCCCATGTCGCGGAAATATTCAGCCATCGTGATGCCCGTATACATCGAGGCCTCGCGCGCGGCGACGGGCATGTTCGAGGTGTTGGCTACCAGGATCGTGCGTTTCATCAACGGCTCACCCGAACGAGGGTCCTTCAGTTCGGGGAACTCGAGCAATACGTCGGTCATCTCATTTCCGCGCTCGCCGCAACCGACAAAGACGATTATCTCGGCGTCGGCCCATTTGGCGAGCTGGTGCTGAACCACCGTTTTGCCGGCGCCGAAAGGACCCGGCACGCATGCCGTGCCGCCCTTGCCTATCGGGAACAGGGCATCGATAACACGCTGACCCGTAATCAGGGGAAGCACCGGCATGAGTTTTTCCTTGTAAGGTCGCGATCGGCGCACGGGCCACTTATGCATCATTGTAAGTTCAT
>CAYZZY010000245.1:0-3272 GCA_964482745.1 uncultured bacterium | reverse complement strand
CTTTCTGATTTGTGGTTTCTCGTCTATGTTTTTTTGGCGCACAGCCGTGCGGCCCTAAAATAAGGTGTTTTGAATAAGTAATAGTCAGCGTGAATCTGCGTAATCTGTGGATAACAGGCCTTTGGTTTTTGTTTGTGTTGTTCTCCGTGTTCTCCGTGTCTCGGGTCTGTGACCCTTCTGTGGTGAGACTCGTTTTTTGGTTGCGGCTCGGGTCTGCGACCCTTTGCCGCGCAGTATCCTGGAGGTAAGTAACAAATGACCTTATCGAAAGAAGAACTCTTGAAAATGTACAAGTCGATGCAAGAACTCCGCAAGTTCGAGGAAGAGGTCTCCGAGCAGTTCGCCGGAGGCAGCATCCCGGGCTTTGTCCATCTCTATATAGGGCAGGAAGCGGTCGCCGTCGGCGCGTGTGCAAGCCTTAATCCCGACGACTATATTACGAGCACCCATCGCGGACACGGTCACCTGCTCGCCAAGGGCGGCAATATGGACAAGATGATGGCCGAACTCTATGGCAAGGAAACCGGCTATTGTCATGGGCGCGGCGGTTCGATGCATATCGTCGACGTCGGCCTCGGAATCCTCGGCGCCAACGGTATCGTCGGCGCGGGAACCCAGATCGCCGCGGGCGCAGGCCTGACCGCCAGGGTAAAGAAGAGCGGGCAGGTGGTGGTGTGCTTTATCGGCGATGATGCGACCACCGAGGGGATGTTTCACGAAAGCGCAAACCTTGCGGCAGTGTGGGACCTTCCGGTCATCTTTGTCTGTGAGAACAATCTGTATGGCCAGTTCACCCCCTATTCGAAGCATTCGCGGGTTCCCGACGTTGCCGATAAGGCAAAGGCATACGGGATGCCGGGCGTGATTGTTGACGGAAACGACGTTGTCGCCGTCAAGGAAGCGGTCGGCGAGGCCGTCGAGAGGGCGCGGTCGGGAAAGGGACCGTCCCTTGTCGAATGCAAGACCTACCGCTGGCATGGCCACTATGAGGGCGACGTCTACGCCTACAGAGAAGATGAAGAGATCGAAGAATGGAAAAAGAAATGCCCCATCCTGAATCTGCACGGCAAACTCATCGCCGAAGGTATCGCCGATGAGGCCGAGCTTGATGCGATAGACAAATCGGTTGACGACGCGGTAAAAGCCTCCGTGAAGTTTGCGGAGGAAAGCCCCGATCCCGACCCCGCCACACTGAAAGACAACCTGTTTTCTGAGGAAACGGGCGACGATATCGCGCCCTCAACCGATGAGGTCGATGAGAACCCGCTTGCGCTGGCGATCCAGCAAACGCTTGTTCAAGAGATGAGGCGTGATCCCAACGTCGTAGTGCTGGGCGAGGACGTCGCCACGGGCGTGTTTGGCGTCACGGCGGGCCTGGTCGAGGAGTTCGGAGAAGACCGCGTGCTCGACACCCCGATCAGCGAGAATATTATTGCCGGGGCGGCCGTCGGCGCCGCGATGACCGGGCTCAGGCCCATTGCCGAGATCGAGTTCTCCGACTTTCTGACATGCTGCATGGATCCGATAATCAATCAGGCGGCGAAGATGCGATTCATGACCGGCGGCCAGGTGAAGATGCCGCTCGTTATCCGCACAAACATGGGCGCGGGATTCTCGGCGGCGGCGCAGCACTCACAGTGCCTTGAAGCCATGCTGATGCATGTGCCGGGCCTGATTATTGCCGTTCCCTCGACTCCCGCCGATGCGAAGGGATTGCTGACGACGGCGATCCGCTCCGACAATCCGGTCCTGTTCTTCGAGAGCAAATCCATGTATTTCAATTCCGGTGAGGTGCCCAGGGGGGAATACACGATCCCCTTCGGCAAGGCGGACATCAAGCGCGCAGGCAAGGACGTGACCGTTGTCGCCGTGGCCTCGATGGTGGTAAAGGCTCTTGATGTTGCACGAATACTTGAGAAGGAGGGAATCTCGGTTGAAGTGATCGATCCCCGCACGATTGCGCCGCTGGATAAAAAGACAATTCTCGAATCGGTGAAGAAGACCGGGCGGCTGGTCATCGCCGAAGAGGGATGCGTAACGGGCGGGTTCGGCGCAGAAGTGGCCGCCATAGCCGCGAAGGAGGCGTTCGATTATCTTGACGCCCCGATCGAGAGGGTCGGCGCGCCGGATACCCCTGTCCCGTTCGCGCCGGAACTCGAGCAGGCATACATCCCCGGCGAAGAAGAGATCGAGCGGGCCATTCGTACCGTGATGGGAGAATAAAATGGCAACAAAGGTCGTAATGCCGAAACTGGGCCTCGTGATGAAAGAAGGGCTCGTCGTGCTCTGGTACAAGGAAGAGGGCGAGGAAGTCGAAAAGGGCGAGGACCTTCTCGAAATCGAATCGGATAAAGTAACAACGATCATCGAATCGCCTGCGTCCGGCGTCGTTCGCAAGATCATTGCCGAAGAAGACGAAGTGATTCCCGTCGGCAAGACGGTTGCCGTCATTGCCGATGCCGACGAAGATATACCTGACCTCGATGCAATCGTTGCGGCAACAAGGGCCGTTGCGCTGACGAAAGACGAGTTCCTGGCAAAACAGTCGCTGACCAAATCTGATTCCAAAGATGAGGAAGAAGTAGTCAAGACAGATGTCAAGGCTTCTCCGTCGGCAAAACGACTGGCGAAAGAGCGTGGCGTGGATCTTTCGAAGGTCAAAGGCACCGGTCCCGACGGCAGGATCGTCAACGAAGACGTCCTGCAGGCGGCGGAAGAGAAAAAGGGCGGTCCCGCATTCGTCATCGAAGAAGAAGAAGGCAGGCCGGGCGAAACCGTTCCCGCCGGCAAGATGCGGCGCGCGATTTCCGACAACATGGGCCGAAGCGCGCACACGGTCGCCCGCGTGGTCCACTTTGCCGAGGTCGATATGACTCGCGCGGTGAACTATCGCGAGGAAAACAAGGAATCCTTCAAGCGGGATGTCGGCGCAGGCCTTTCCTACAACGTGATCCTCGTAAAGGCGACCGCACTCGCGATGCGTGAGGATCGGGTCCTCAACTGTTCCTTTGAAGGCGATGCGATACGCAAGCATGGCGACGTCAATATCGGATTAGCGGTTGCGCTCGATGAAGGACTCATCACCGTTTCCATAAAGAACGCCGATAAAAAAGACCTTTCGGCAATAGCCAAAGACGCCGACGCGCTGATCGAAAAAGCCCGAACCGGAAAATACCAGGTCGACGACGTCACCGGCAGCAGTATTACTGTCTCGACCCTTGGCGCTTATGATATAGACTGCTTCACGCCCATCATCAATCTGCCAGAGGCCG
>CAYZZY010000244.1:0-3288 GCA_964482745.1 uncultured bacterium | reverse complement strand
TAATGAGAATAAAGAGGGCCGAGCAGATTGTGGCGATGAGCAAACTCCAATTGAATGACAGAATGATACTTGTGGAAAGAATCGCGGCAATATAGAGAAACGCAAAAACGCTTTTGCTGCCACCGGTCAACACAATAATCGCGCTTATTAAGACAAGATCGGCGCATAGAAGCATAGATGAGAATCGAATCGTCGGCCTGTAACCGGCGCCGATAACACGAATGACCACCAACGATTCGATCAAGGCCACCAGGAAGATTGAGCAGAGGTATGCCGTGTTCCGGTCGACTTCGGCATTGGCTCTTACATGGAGTATAATGCAGGAGGCAGCCACTATTGACACAATCACCGCCCGGGCCAACGCAAAGCGTTTCAAAATCAGTTTGCCCTGCTCCAGATCGCTCTTGAAGGGATCGATCATAACGGCGCCATGCTCCTTAGTTGTCTTTTCCCATCAGCCGCAAGAGATCTTCTTCATTCATACTGGCCGTTAATGCCTGCTGATAAGATATCTGACCGGCCTTGTAGAGATTGTAGAGGCTCTGGTTCATGGTCTGCATCCCGAGCGACTTGCCGGTGCTGATGGCGGAGTATATCTGCTGGAGCTTGTCCTCGCGTATGAGACTCCTTATCGCAATAGTCGGCACCATCACCTCCAACGCAAGAGCGCGCCCGTTCATGTTTTTTTTCGGAAGCAATTTCTGGACAATCACACCCTCCAAAACAAAGGAAAGCTGCGTCCGCACCTGCAGTTGCTGAGAGGCCGGAAAAACGTCCACCATGCGATTTATGGTTTGGGTGGCATCATTCGAGTGCAACGTGGCAAACACAAGATGCCCGGTCTCGGCCACGGTAATCGCCGCCTCGATTGTCTCCAGATCTCGCATCTCACCGATCATGATCACATCGGGGTCCTGTCTGAGAATGTGCTTGAGCGCGGCGGCAAAACTGTGGGTGTCGGCAAACACCTCCCGCTGACTGACAATGGATGATTTGTGAGAGTGCAAATACTCTATCGGGTCCTCTATCGTCACCACGTGGCACCGCCGCTCAATATTTATTTTGTTGATGAGTGCGGCAAGCGTTGTGCTCTTACCACTGCCCGTGGGACCGCATACGAGGATCAACCCCAGGGGGCGTTCGGCCATTTCGCGGACGCTTTTGGGCAGTCCCAGATCCTCAAACCCCGGAACCTCGTAGGGAATGGTCCGGAGGGCAACGCCTACCGAGCCGCGATCCAGATAAACATTAACCCGGAACCTGCTTAGCCCTTTGATGCCAAAGGACATATCGAGTTCTTTCTCATTCTCGAACTCTTTGATTTGGCGCTCGGTGAGGATGCTGAATGCCAGATTCTTCGTTGTTTCCGGACTCAGAGCATCCATATCCATCGCAAAGAGTTCTCCATCGATCCGAAGCTGGGGGGGCAGCCCAACCGCGAGATGAAGGTCAGAAGCATTATTTTCAATCAGATGTCGGCACAATTCCTCAAGATTCAACATGGGGATTCTCCATTCCTCCTGAAACAACGGGAATCACACTTGCACAGTTTGGTGAACGTTTTGGCAATTTTTGTACATCTCCATTTCAAGATTGTCACTCACAAGGGACGATTTTTCTTTCATGACACGTTAGAGCAATTCCTGTGCCAAATTTTGTAACTTATGTGTATGGGAAAAAAGACGCCGCAATCGACGCCATAATGCATTCGGAAGACCAAAGGACGGCGGGGGGGCGCAGCACGCCCATGCAGTATCAATCGGGCGCAGTCACGCGCAAGATCTCCTCGAGAGTGGTAAAGCCGGCCTTGACTTTCATGAGGCCGACTTGCCGGAGGGAAAGCATGCCGTTCTGAATGCCTGCGCGCTTGATCTCGCCAGCGGACACGGAATTCATAATCAGATCCTGGATATTCTCCTTCACTGAAAGGACTTCCAAAAGGGCAAGTCTGCCGCGATATCCCGACTCTCCACACCGCGAACAGCCTTCGCTCTTTTTCAGAATTACTTCTTCGCCCGGATTAACGGGGAACTGTGCTCTCCGGAGCACCTTTTCGGGCACTCGATACGATTTTTTGCAGTCGGGGCAGATTCTGCGAACGAGACGCTGGGCCGCCGCCATGAGCATCGAAGAGGCAATGAGAAACGGTTCCATACCCATATCGATAAGTCGAGTGATTGCGCCAGGGGCATCATTCGTATGAAGGGTGCTAAGAACGAGATGCCCCGTGAGAGCCGCCTTGACGGCTATGTCGGCGGTCTCCTCATCGCGGATTTCACCGACCATCACAATATCGGGGTCCTGCCGCAATATGGACCTGAGACCGGAAGCAAACGTAAGCCCTATATCCGGCTTTGCCTGAACCTGGTTGATACCATGCAATTCGTATTCGACCGGGTCCTCCACCGTCACGATATTGACATCCACGGTGTTCAACATATGGAGCGCCGAATACAGCGTTGTCGTTTTACCGCTCCCGGTAGGTCCGGTTACAAGAATAATGCCGTTGGGCCTGCTCAGGCAATCTCGAAAATCTTCCCGTGGCTGCTTTTCAAATCCGAGCTTGTCCAGATCAAGTTGCAGAGCACCTTTGTCAAGAATTCTGAGAACGACTTTTTCCCCAAAATAGGTGGGAAGCGTAGATACGCGGAAATCTATCTCGCGTCCCTCAAACTTGATTCGAAAGCGTCCGTCCTGCGGCACACGTCGCTCGGCGATATCGAGTTCAGACAAGATCTTGATTCGTGAGACGACCGCGGCCTGAAGCGCTTTTGGAGGCGATTGAGTTTCGCGGAGTATACCGTCAACGCGGGACCGTACACGGACCTCTTTCTCAAAGGGTTCTATGTGGATGTCGCTGGCCCCTTCCTTGATGGCGTTGACAAGCACGAGGTTTACGAGACGAATGACAGGGGCCTGCTCGACCTCTTTTTTGAGGTGACCTATATCGATGTCCTCGTTGTTATCCAACAAGGTGACAGAATCCGCCTCGGCGTCCCTGAGAATATCTTCGTAATCGTCTGTTTCCCCGCCTTCTTTTCCCCCATAATAACGATCTATTGCTTTCTTTATTTCGGAATCCTGGCTTACAACAGTTTCTATCTCGTATCCCATGATCATCCGTACATCATCGATCGCAACAATGTTAAGCGGATCCGCCATCGCAATTGTCAGGGAATTCCCGGTTTTTGCCACCGGTATGAGATGATACCGCCGCGCTATCCCTTCCGGCACTTCCGCAAGCACCTCGGGAGGAATTTCATAATTGTCTACGCGCAGATGAGGGAT
>CAYZZY010000243.1:0-3315 GCA_964482745.1 uncultured bacterium | reverse complement strand
ACCGCAGATACACGCAGATGCACGCCGATTCGTACAGCACAGCAGAGCCCCAACCAAACATTGGCTCTGGGTACAGCAAGTGCCGGGGACAGTCCCGAATCTACGAGTCACGCTGGTGCGTGACTCCGTAATTCTTGGTACAGTCCCCTTCAGGCTCGGGCCGTAAATGGGAACAGTCCCCGTCGCAGAACATATCCTGCAGGACTCTCTACTGATACCGATTTGATATTTCCATGGCGCCTTGAAATTTAATTGGGGACACGATGAAGCATCATGTCCCCAGTTTAAATCATTCTGAAAGAGTTCTTCAGGCGACTCAGGGGGCAGGGAGGGGGGTCCTTGGCCTGCCGGCAGTCTACGTTTGCTCTGTTGTGGTGGGCTTGCCTTCTCTGAGGCCGCGCGATTTCCAGATATAGTAGATCACGGGATAGATGGCGAGTTCGAGCAGCATCGAGGTGACCAGCCCGCCGACCATCGGCGCGGCGATTCGTTTCATCACGTCGGAGCCGGCGCCCGTGCCCCACATGATCGGGAGCAGACCGACAATGGTGGTCGTCACGGTCATCATTTTCGGACGAATCCTCTTGACCGCGCCGTGGTAAATGGCGTCTTTGAGGTCGCCGGTCGTGTTCAAGCGGTTGTTGCGCGACCACTCGTCATGGGCAAGATCAAGATACAGAAGCATGACCACACCGGTCTCGGCATCCAGGCCGGCCAGCGCCAGTATGCCCACCCAGACCGCGATGCTGAAGTTGAACCCGAGAATATACATCAGCCAGATGGCGCCGACCAGCGAGAAGGGAACAGCCAGAAAAATGATGATTGTTTTGGTCACGGATTTGGTGTTCAGGTACAGGATGACAAAAATAATCATTATGGTCATAGGCACGACGTACATAAGGCGTTGCTTGGCCCTCTGCAAATACTCGTATTGTCCACTCCATGTAATCGTATAGCCCGCCGGAACCTGCACCCGCTCGGTGACCGCGTTTTGAGCCATCTTTACATACGTTCCGACGTCGATGTTTTCGATGTCGACATATATCCATGCGTTCGGGCGGGAGTTCTCCGTCTTGATGGAGGGCGCGGCCTTCTCGAAATAGATGTCGGCAAGTTGAGCGAGCGGAATCTGCTGGCCCATCGGAGTCGGGACGAGCACGTTCTTCAAGGCTTCCATGTCATCGCGAAGCTCGCGGCTGTACCGCAGATTGATCGGGTAGCGTTCGAGACCTTCGACGGTAGTACTGATGTTCATTCCGCCAATTGCGGATTGGAGAACATCCTGAACGTCTCCGATTGTCAGCCCATAGCGGGCTATCCGGTCCCGGTCGATCCGGAAATTGAGGTAGTTGCCGCCGAATACCCTCTCGGAATATGCGCTGAGGGTGCCGGGCACCTGTCTCACGACAGCCTCGACTTCGCGCCCGATATCCTCAAGTGTCTTCAGGTCGGGCCCGGCTATCTTGATGCCGACGGGCGTTTTGATGCCTGTGCTGAGCATATCGATTCGGGTTTTGATGGGCATAGTCCATGCATTGGTTACTCCGGGAAACTTGATGGCGGCATCCAGTTCTTTGATCAGCTTCTCGGGTGTCATACCCTCTCTCCACTCGCTCTCGGGCTTCAACATGATGGTTGTCTCGATCATGCTTAACGGAGCCGGATCGGTCGCGGTCTCCGCCCGGCCGATCTTGCCGAAAACGTGGTGGACTTCCGGAAACTCCCGTATTATTTTGTCGGTCTGTTGCAGCAGCTCGCGCGCCTTGGTCGTCGAAATGCTGGGCAGGGTTGTCGGCATATAGAGGAGGTCCCCCTCGTAAAGGGGGGGCATGAACTCCCTTCCTATCCTGCCGTAGGGAACCAGTGTAAACGCCATGATTGCAAGCGCTGCGAAGAGCACGGATTTCCTGTACCTCAGCACCAGATGAAGAACCGGCGTATAAATCCACATAAGGAAGCGGCTGACCGGATGGCGATCCTCGTGGATGATTTTTCCTCGAATCCAGTACCCCATGAGTACCGGCACGATAGTAATGGAGAGAAGAGCAGACGCCCCCATCGCATATGTCTTGGTGAAAGCAAGCGGCTTAAAGAGCCTGCCTTCCTGTGCCTGAAGCGCGAAGATCGGAAGGAACGACATCGTGATGACCAGGAGAGAATAGAAGAGCGTAGGCCCGACCTCGACGGATGCGTTCCTTATGATCTCCCAATGGGGTACCTTGCCGGCATCCCGCTCCATATGCTTGTGTGCGTTCTCGATCATCACGATCGCCGCGTCGACCATCGCGCCCACCGCGATCGCGATTCCGCCGAGCGACATGATAGTCGAGGTGATCCCCTGCTGCTTCATGATAATGAAGGAGATGAGGACTGCAACGGGGAGAGTGAATATTGCCACAAGAGAGCTGCGGAAGTGAAACAGGAAGATACCGCAAACAATCGCAACCACAATCATTTCTTCCGTCAGCTTTTCGCGGAGGTTGTCGATCGCGCGTTCTATCAGCGCCGAGCGATCATATACGATCTTGATTTCGACACCGGGAGGCAGCCCTGCCTTAAGCTTCTCAAGCTTCGACTTCACTCGTTCAATTACGTCGAGCGCATTGGCGCCGTACCTGACCACCACGACGCCGCCGACGACCTCGCCCTCGCCGTTCAATTCGGCGATTCCTCGCCTGATATCAGGGCCAAGTCCCACATATGCCACGTCCTGGAGCAGAATCGGCGTCCCTCTGTCGTTCACGTTGACGACCACTTTATTCAGGTCATCCACGGTCTTCACATAGCCGAGGCCGCGCACCATGAATTCCTTTTCAGACATCTCGATGACCCTGCCGCCGACGTCCGCGTTGCTCCTCTGTACGGCCATCTTCACTTTGTTCAGCGGGAGATTGTAGGCGAGGAGTTTCACCGGGTCGACAGTGATCTGATACTGCTTGACGAACCCGCCGACGCTTGCAACTTCGGATACGCCCTCGACGCTGGTCAGCTCGTATTTAAGAAACCAGTCTTGCAGGGAACGCAATTCGCTCAGGTCGTGCTTGTCGGAAACGAGCGCATACATGAAAGCCCAGCCGACGCCTGTAGCGTCGGGGCCGAGGGTAGGCGTAACCCCTTTCGGCAGGCGGCCGGACACATAGTTGAGATATTCGAGCACCCGGCTTCGCGCCCAGTACATGTCGGTGCCGTCCTCGAATATGACGTAGACAAAGGAGAGGCCGAAGAACGAATAACCCCGAACAACCTTGGCGTAAGGCACCGCAAGCATCTGTGTGGTGATCGGATAGGTAATCTGATCTTCGACCACACGAGGGG
>CAYZZY010000242.1:0-3318 GCA_964482745.1 uncultured bacterium | reverse complement strand
ATTGTAATGGCGCTTTCATCCAATACTCTGTTTCATACCTTAAGCCGACACCGCATTCTGTCGCTCTCAGCCCCGGCGGGTAATTGACCTTTAGCGAAGAATCTCTTTTTACCGTTTTCGTCTTCCACCGCTTCGAAATGCTGTGATCTCAGTTTGACCCGATAAACCTGGCTTTCTTCTTTCAATTCCTCAAGGTGAAGGTTGAGCAGTGCGACTTCATGCCGCAGTTCCATCGCTTCGGCCGAGTGCTCCCCATGGGTTTTCTCAGCCTTCTCGACCGATGACCCCAGGGATGTCCTCTTCTCTGCAGCTTCCTGCATTTCAGTCAGACATGCGTTGTAGTCCCGGACAGTCTCCCTGATCTCGGAAGATTGAATCATTAATAAATCCGTTTCGTAGTCGTGCTTGAATCCGGTCGCCCAGGAAAGGATTGTCGTAATCATCACCGCGACAAGGACATTGGGAATCTTTGGATTTAGACGTCTGAGGCCGTACATGGTGGCAAAGGCAAGCACAGCCATGCCCAAGGTGGGCCAGTGAGTATAGGCAATGGCGGACATTATCACTCGGTATATCGTCTCGTAATGGTGCTCCGCCTTGTCTACATATACGCCGAAGATTTTTGAAAGCTGAGAAGTGGCGATGATAATGGCCGCCGCATTCGTGAACCCGTTCACAACGGGATGCGAGAGAAAATTCACAGCCATTCCCAGTCTCATCAGGCCGAGGCTAAGCTGGAAAAACCCGATCATCAGGGCCAGAAGAATAGCATACGCGATATATCCCTCGCTTCCGGCCGTGGCCAGGGGCTCAAGCGCGGCGGCCGTCATCATCGAAACGATGGCAACCGGGCCCGTCTGAAGCTGATGACTGGAGCCGAACATGGCGGCGACGCAAGGAGGAAGGAATGCTGCATAAAGACCGTAGTAAGGAGGCAGTCCGGCCAATTGCGCGTAGGCCATGGACTGGGGAATCAATACGAGCGCGACCGTCAGGCCGGATACGATATCGGCCCGCAGCCGTGAGCCGTTCATATCCTTGAACCATGACAGGAAAGGAAAAATGCGCGTTAACACTTCTGTCCGAATCTCCTCATTATCTATCGAAATAAACAGTTACGGAGCGGATATAGTGCGTGTTCCGGTTTTATCAAAGGACGACGGCCAACTGGATGAATGGGGTGCCAGTTCACACGCCTTTACTAAAAAATAGAACGGTAGATGATAACTCTATCAATCCCAATATATCATAAGTGGTTGAAATATTCAACGTTTTTTGTTTCCCGCGAGCCCATGTTTCATCGTAATCGAGATCTATTCGTATTCCTTCCACTTGGTCCACCGATAGATCTTTACCATGGTCGGCGTGCGGCATTGCGCGCAGAGGACGGAACCGCTTGGATATACTTTTTCCCCCGGCGCCGTCAATTCTTCTTCTATCACCACTTGGTCTGTGCCGCCGCAGTTGGAGCATTCCAACGTCTGATCGAGATATTTTGAAGATTTGCCGTCGTCTTCCATCTTTTCACCTTTTACAGAACGCTATTTCGTCTGATGTGGCCCAGGTCCGGATTAAACCGCTCCCATACAGCTAATGCAGCGGGATGATACAGTCAATTACCTGGTCGTCCTTTCACGCGCCTCTTAGCCCGGACAGTTTATCCTGTTTGCGAGAATTGTGCAACCCGGGTCAGACGGAAAAAGACCCCTTGCATCCCGATGGTGATGAAGGGGCAGTCTCTCGGGGCCTTCATTATTTGTATGGACCTGATGTGTTCGGCTTTACATCCAGTGTTATTCCCGGGAAGATCTTCTCATGCCACGTCCTATGAAAAACAGCGAGAACGCTCCGAGAAAGAACAGTGCGCCGGCCTTGAGCCAACTTCCGGAGACCACAAGCAGCACCCCCAGGGCAAAAAGGCCGAGAGAGCTTATCAGGTAAATGTTGGCAAATGTCCGAACCCGTCTTGTCTCGGTTGATGCAAGCACACCGTGCGGAGGGAAGCCTGTATGTCCGGGATGCGAATCGGTCCATCGTTTACACTTGTAGCACAGTACAATAGTATCTTTGCCGGATTCCCTGTAACGATAACCGCTGTAGTCTCCCACATGGCGGCCGCATCCCTGGCAATTGGCCATCTTTTGTGCCTTTCGAACCTACTCTTGTGTATGCACTTCGAACATGATGTCGGCAAGTTCAATCTTGTCGTGGTTTTTTAGTCGGGGATTATACTCGGGTTTCTTGTTCACCCATATTGGTTTATTCAAGCCATGGTGAAGATATGCATGTGTCTTCCCCCCGACACGAACGAACGAAAGCACATAATGGAAGTCTTTGAGTGAAGGATTCCTTAATACGATGTCGTCCTCGGTGCCATCTCCCATAGTGAGTTTCTTCTTCCGGACCTGCCGCCTGGAAAGTTCGATATTCGTCATTTCAGAAACCGCTCCATCAACGGGCTCAAATGATAATATTATCCGCCTTTCGAGCAAGAGATAAATTCCCGTTACCGATGCCGCAAATAATCCCAAAACGCCAAAAAGAAGCTTTCCAAAGTGGGCCTTTGACCAGGTCGCTAAACGATTTGATGCGGGGCCTTCAAGGTCGGCAATGCGAGGGGCCGCCAGTTCAATCGCTTCGTTGCAGTAAGGGCAAGCACCCGCCTCTTTGGTTTCATAGGCAAAAAAGACTTTTCCGCATGCGGGAGAGAAAAACCATATAAAATCGTTCTCATCCGTGCTCCTGCCCATGAGTCTCCTGTCCTCGGTTACCAGCATAAGCTGAAATTGGCAATACGGACAGTTGCCTTTCATCGTTGTAACTTCTGCCATGAACAGTTTTCCACATCCGGAACAGGTAAACCATGAGAAATTCTCGTGATCCACGCTGGCTGCCAATTCATCGGCCGGGGTCAGGAGTTCCGAATTGATCATCGCCCAGAGGATCAGCCCCGTCAACAGCATCAAAAAGCCAAACAGTAATGCTTTCTTCATGAACATCACCGCCTTCTGGGGATGAGACTCGCAGATATCTCCTTGCCCTAACAAAGTATAGCCTTAGTTACATTTTATCGCATCTCTGCGCATAAGTCAAAAAGGAGTAAAGATTTGGGAAGGGTATGATATGATCGATCTGCCGTGAGAGGAAAAAAACATCATTCTGCCTCAATCTCTCTCCCTTTTGGGCAGGCCTGCGAACTTATCCTCGGCATTATGGGTCTGGATGCCAATATAGCTATAACATTAATATTTAGAAGTAGTTATCTATTGATTGGATTCGGGATTAAACGGAGGGAGGCAAGGATTTGTGGCACAAAAC
>CAYZZY010000241.1:0-3323 GCA_964482745.1 uncultured bacterium | reverse complement strand
CGCCGCCGCGATTGTATTGATTTTCTTCTTTTACTTGGCACTCTCCATAGGCCGCAATAACGACTGGGGGGACGCCATCCGATTATGGTCGAAGACCGCAAAAGCTTCGCCGACAAGCTTTGCCGCCTTCAATAATCTCGGCTTTGAATACATGAGACGCGGTCGCATTGCCGAGTCAATCGAGGCTTTTAACAAAACGCTCGAGATAAAAAGCGACCTGCCCGAGGCCCATCTGAACATTGCACTATGCTATTCCAAGATCAACAATATTGAAATGGCTATCCATCACTATTCCGCGGCTATCCCTCAGCTTGACAACACGGCCGAAATCCGCCAAAGGCTGGGTGAACTCCTTGAGCGTCGGGGCAGCATCGACCAGGCAATCACCCAGTACGAACAGGCGGTCACAGAGAATCCCGGCCTTATAGAAGCTCGCCGACGCCTGGCTGTTCTTTATAGCCAGCGGGACATTCAGCGAGCGATCGATCATTATATTGCGCTGCTTGGGTCAGCGCCCGATGACTCCGATTCGCATTACCGGCTCGCCCTTCTCTATTACAGGCAGTCGGATATGTCAAACGCCACAAAAGCCCTGCAAAAGAGCCTTTCCGCCGATCCCGGCAACACTCTCGCCCGCGAACTCCTTTCGCGGATCAAGCAAAGCGCCCTGCCAGAAGACAAAAGAAATTCTCATTGACACAATCTGCGAACATGTGTTAGTATAAACAAGCAAAGGGGTTAGAAGAGTTCCATACGTTCACTGAACCATGAAAGCGTATGTAACTCATTTGTCAGGTAATATTTAGGACATACCACCCTCAATGGATTTATTCGATTACAAAGATGGTGTGCTTTTTTGCGAAGATGTGGCAATCTCCCAAATTGCACAAACAATCGGCACTCCCTTTTATTTATACAGCAAGAACACGCTCTTGCGCCACTACCGGAGGCTGGAGGAATCGCTTGCATCGATTGAGCATATCATTTGCTACGCAATGAAGGCGAATCCCTCCCTGGCGATCTGCAAAGTGCTGGCTGACGAAGGATCAGGAGCGGACGTGGTCTCGGACGGTGAGTTGCGTCGTGCGATTAAGGCGGGGATACCACCGGAAAAAATCGTTTTTAACGGCAACGGCAAAACCGATGAAGAATTGAGGGCAGCGCTCGAGACCGGCGTTCTCATGTTTAACGCCGACTCGGAAGGTGAGATCATTACACTCAATCGCATAGCCGGTGAAATGGGCTGCAAAGCTCGTGTATCGCTCAGGGTCAACCCGGATATCGACCCCCGCACACACCCGTATATATCGACCGGGTTGAAGGAGAACAAATTCGGCATCCCCATTGACAATGCCGTCGAATTTTATAAAGAAGCCGATGCCATGCCGAACATTGAAGTAGTCGGGATCCATATACACATCGGTTCACAGATTGTCGAATTGTCTCCGTTTGTCGAGAGCCTGCAAAGAACGATTTCTCTCGTGAACGAACTCAACCGGATAGATATCACCGTTCGATACATTGACATGGGAGGCGGGATCGGCATTACCTACCGCGAAGAAGAGCCTCCGACATTCGAGGAATATGTCAGCGCCATCCAACCGCTCATCGAAGGCTCAGACCGAACGCTGATCGTGGAACCGGGCAGAGTGCTGCTGGGCAACGCGGGAATATTGGTGACACGGGTTACAAACGTTAAGAAGTCAGGTAATAAGCATTTTGTCGTGGTCGATGCAGCAATGAACGATCTGATCAGGCCGAGCATCTATGGAGCCTATCATCGCATAATTCCGATCGAGCATCCCGCCGAAGATGCGGACACAATAGTGGCGGATGTTGTCGGGGGAATATGCGAGTCGACCGATTTTTTTGCGCGCGAGCGCGAACTCCCTCGACCGGAACCGGGAGAACTGATGGCAATAATGAGTGCAGGCGCATACGGATCGGCAATGTCATCAAATTACAACTCCCGCCCTTTGATCGCCGAGGTGATGGTAGACGGAGCAGAAACAAGACTTATCCGGCGCCGCCAGACGTTTGAAGAAATGATGGCTCTCGAATCGTTCTGGTCAAACTGAAGGATTCTCAGCCACGGAGAATTTGGATCAGGCCAATGACTCTGGTTGACAAATCAGTGTTCTACGAAGACAAGAATTTTCTCGAAGCTCTCCGGAAGGTAGCTCCGGGTACGGCGCTTCGCGAAGGGTTGTCATATATCATCCAGGGAGGCACCGGAGGACTGATCGTCGTCAGCAGCAGCCCGAAGGTGAGAGCGCTTACCGAAGGCGGCGTGAAGATCAATTGCCCTTTCGAGCCTACTTTGCTTTATGAATTGGCCAAGATGGACGGAGCCATATTCGTTGACAAGGACGTGGGCCGGATCATATCTGCAAATACCTTTCTCGTGCCGGATGAGACGATCCCCTCCGCCGAGACAGGAACGCGACATCGGGCCGCCGAGCGGCTCGCCAGGCAGACGGGAGAAATGGTCATCGCCATTTCGCAGCGGCGCTCCACTCTTACGCTTTACGTCAAAGAGATCAAGCACGTAATGGACACCATAGGCACGCTTCTCAACAAGGCTGGCCAGGCGCTCCAGACACTGGAAAAATACAAGACAACCCTTGACCGCGTGCTCGTCGAACTCAGCGTGCGCGAACTCGAGGACCTGGTCACGATATACGATGTTGTGCGTGCCGTGCAGCGAACCGAAATGGTGCTGAGAATAGTCAAGGAAGTCAACTACTATATTGTCGAACTTGGCATCGAAGGACGCCTGCTCGACATGCAGTTGAAGGAATTTGAAGATAGTATCAATGAAGGACTGATGGTCATCCGTGATTACTTTCGTGATAAAGAAATCCGGAGTGAGAAAGAAGTGCTTAGTCGCCTGGGCAAGTTTTCGTCGATGGAGCTTCTGAATCTCGGCAACATCTCGAACGCGCTCGGATATGGGCTCAACATAAGTGCGGTCGATGAATATCTGGTCCCGCGTGGATATCGGATACTGACAAAAACGCACAGGCTCCCGCGCCCCGTCATAGAGAACCTGGTAAACACGTTCAACAACCTGCGCACTATCATTCAGGCGCCCCATGAGAAACTGATTGCCGTCGAGGGAATGGGAGATGTCAGGGCCGAGAAACTAAAAGAGGGGCTCAAACTCCTTCGCAACCAACTTATCTTCGATCTTCATTAACTCAAGGCGGTCTCGTTGAAGTGACCAAGATCAAAGTAAACACGACACATCAACAAACCCGCTCCGCCATCACCGAACTGCTTGCAGATTTCGCACGTGATAAAGGGCTTGCATCGGTCGGCCC
>CAYZZY010000240.1:0-3345 GCA_964482745.1 uncultured bacterium | reverse complement strand
GCCTGTCCGCTCTTCCACAATTTTTTCAAACCCATTTCTGGTCGCAATCAGATCAACCGAGCGCACGCGGATATTTCCGGCCGCTGATTCTGCTTTCGTATGCCGTCGATTATGCGATCTGGGGGCTGAATCCACTCGGCTTTCATATCACGAACATGCTCTGGCACGCGCTCGCATCCGTGATGGTGTGCCTGCTGGTCATGCGCCTGACCTCCTCGCAGACGGCGGCGCTATTGGCGGGAGTCATCTTTGCCGTTCACCCCGTGCACGTCGAGTCGGTCACGTTCATCTCGGGACGAACCGACGTTATCGCGACGGCGTTGTCGCTCATTTCGATCTATCTTTTTTTCGATAAGCGGGATGGCCCGTGTATGATACCCAGGATGCTGCTCGCGCTCGTCCTCTTCGGACTTGCAGTCTTCGCAAAGGAGATCGCACTGGTCGTGCCCATGCTGCTGCTATTGGGCGAGATGATTATGCCGGGACAGGACAACAAGCGGGTCCGGCTCACGATGCACGCGCTTTTCTGGGTGGTCCTTTGCCTGCATCTCCTGCTGAGATTCGGCATGCTGAAGATCGTCCCTCAGGTGCAGGGCCGACTTACCTCGGGAGAGTGGCTGTATACCATGCCGGTCGTTGCCCTGGATTATGCCCGCCTTCTCGTCGCGCCGATCAACCTATGCGCGGATTATGCGGTAACGGTTCGCGACACGTTGAATCCGGGGAGTATTGTCGCGCTTATCCTGTTATTGGTCGCATGCGGAGCTATCGGGTCACTGATCGGAAGGAAAAAGCTCACCGGATTTTTTGCCGCATGGATGCTGCTCGGCCTTCTCCCGGTGCTCCAGATAGTTCCCATCTCCGTGCTGAAGGCTGAGAGATTCCTGTATATGCCGTCGGTGGGGTTCTGCGCGCTTGCGGGTTTGCTGGGGGCAACCATCTATGAACGAGCAGGCGGATCGCAGAAAAAAATCGTTGCCGCCCTGTTTGCCGTAATCATCCTGGGCCTCTCGATTCGCACGACTATTCGAAATACGGTATGGAAGGATGAGTTCACGTTGTATAAGACAACGGCATCCAGCGCGCCCGACAATTTCCGGGTTCAATACAATCTGGGAAACGCCTACTTCCGCAAGGGCGATGTCGAACGCGCGATCAGGCACACAGAAATCGCTTTCCGGTTGCGGTCCGATTTCCCTCAGGTGAGCTACAATCTCGGGGTGATGTATGCGGCAACCGGTAGGGAGCGCGAGGCCGAATCGATGTACCGGCATGCGATCGACCTGAATCCGGACTACGCGCTGGCGCACAACAACCTTGCAGTCATCTGCTACGCGCAAGGCCGATTCGAAGAGGCCCGCGCCGAATGGTCGAAGGCTCTTTCCCTCATGCCCGACCTCGAGTCAGCCAGAGAGGGCCTTCGCCTGCTGGGCAGGAATTTGTAGACAGCTCTTAGCCACAGAGGGCGCAGCGCCTCATATCCGCACAACCAAACATTTCAGGGAACCACGAATTACACGAACAAAACATTCAAAGATCGGCTATCCACAGATTGCGGAGATTATCACTGATTTCCATCGTTCTGTAGGTTCGAATTTATTCGAACGCCCACCCGGCAGTATAATTCCAGCATATTCCACGGCCACCAAATTGCCGCCAAACTTGCTGAATTCGCTCGATTTAAATATAATAGTATAAACATTTTCAGGAGTTTGCCATGATAAATCGGAGAACGGTATGACAGCAATTGGACGAAATGAACCTTGCCCATGCGGAAGCGGCAAGAAATACAAGAAATGTTGCATGGATAAGGACACCGCCGTCGATCTGAAGGAGTTCCGGGAAAACAGGACCGAGGAAGATCTGAGAGGCGAAATCCTCAGATTTGCTACAGGAGCCCGATTCAAAGACGAGATCGTCGAAGCGTTCAGCTTTAGCCAGGGAGGGAAAATCGATACGAGCCTTATGCTGAATCAGGACCCTCTCCAGAATATCCGCTTCCTCGATTGGTTCATCAACAGCTACATGCATCCCAAAGAGAACAAGCACATCATAGACATGTTCGCCGACCTGCGGGCGAAGAATCTCGACGATGAGCAGAAAAAGCTGCTTGCGGAATGGAGAGATTCACGCCTGAGCGCGTTCGAGGTCGAATCGACTGATGGCGGCGTTTTAAAAATTGCCGACGTGTTCGGAGAGGAAACCTACTCGATCGAGGACGAGGAGTCCTGTGAGGAGCTGAAGCCGGGAGAAGTAGTCGTCGCGCGGATCACGAGTACATGGGGCAAGAGAAAACTTACCGGCGCCCCAATACCGCTCTCAGCGGACCTGAAGCAGAAACTTGTTGACTCGATGAACACCGAATTCGAGAAATATAAAGAAGGCAATCCCGACTCGGATATTTCGAAGTTCCTCTCGGAGAACGCGCATTTGCTCAACCTCAAGGCCTCGGAACTCGCCTCGGGATAGGTTGATCGCCTTTTTCAAAATGAAGAAATTCAAGACTTCCCCCTTTTGAAAAGGGGGACTGAGGGGGATTTCCCCTTTTACCCGTTTCCCCCTGTGTCCTCTTGTCGGTTCTCCCATAAATGCAGAATTTGTTCTCGCAGGGGCGCAGCGTGCCGTGCCATTTTGCGTGATCCCCCTATTACGCCCGGTCATTGCGAGGAGCGAAGGGGCACAGCCCCGAGCGACGAAGCAATCTCTCATCTTTGGAGGAATAAAAAGGAGGAATAAAAAACCATGAAAGCCGCAATCCTGCTCGATCAGCATAGCATGGTCATCGAGGATGTGCCCGAGCCCGAGAGTCCCGTCAAGGGTGAAGTGCTGCTGAAGGTGGATAGCTGCGGCATCTGCGGGACCGACATGGAATTCTATGAAACGGGAGCCTACAACCCGCGAACGATCCTCGGTCACGAATGCAGCGGAACCATCGAGGAGGTCGGTCCCGGTGTGGATGGCTGGAGCGCGGGCGACAAGGTAACGGTCAACGACCTCTTCTCGTGCGGGGAATGCTCGTTCTGCAGGCGTGGTTTCGAAAGCATCTGCGCGAAAGCCGCCAACCTCGGCATCCATTGGCCAGGAGCCTTCGCCGAATACACAAAGGTTCCTGCCCGATCGCTTTTCAGGCTGCCTGCCGGGGTCTCGATGGAAGAGGGCGCGCTCATCCCGACGCTCGCCGTCGGCCATCATGTGTTCAAGCGGGCAGCAGCAAAGCCGGACACCAAGACGCTCCTTATCGGCGCAGGCCCGGTAGGCCTTGGAGTGCTGGCAGCGTTGAAGGTGGCGGGCGTCCGCGATGTCGCTGTTTCCGACATGAATCCGGTCAGCAAGAAGGTCGCGCTT
>CAYZZY010000239.1:0-3357 GCA_964482745.1 uncultured bacterium | reverse complement strand
CATGTGTGACAGCCGGAACAGCGCTCGGGCACAACCGTAAGTTTCCTATCCATTGTCGTTACACACACCTCTTCTTTTGTCAAATAATTCCCTTGAATACGACGGAGGCTTTATTTTACGATATCCGCAACCAAAATGCCAGAAGAAATGAGAAAATGGCTTACAGATGAGCAGGAATGCACTCGCGCATACAACAAGGGAAAATTCTTTGAAATGGCTACTTGGGTTGCCAAAATTGCCGGCCCGGGCTGTAACTGGGACGGTAGTCTTCTATGCGTTTCTTCAGTTCCTCTATCTGTATCCGGATATCCGCAATTTCCGCTTTCAATTCCGCAGCTTTTTCTTGTTCCTCCGGCGTGGCTCGCGCGAGAGTCTTGATTCGGCTTCGCGGAACTTCTGCGGTTCCGATATCCGTGAGGATCTGAACCGCGTCCGGCGTCTCGGAAATGATTTCACATTTTATTTCTTTGTAGGGCGTCATTATGAGTGTATCGGGAAATGTGAGGCCCTCTTTTTCATGGAGTTCGTTTTCGAGCGCCGCGAGTGATTTCCGAAGTTCTGCGATTTCAGCTTCCGGATTCGGTTTTTCTTCCGGCGTCGCGGAATCCTGTCGGATATCCGCAGAGCCAAATGTTTGCGGCGTCTCTGTGGATGCATCGGCCTTCGGGGCTATATATGTTTTGAAGCCCAGCCCGATTTTCTTGAAGCCGAACCTGCGAATGCTCTGGTCGTCACTCGTATCGAGATACCATTCGTCGTCAACAGAATCTCTTCTCAACTCATAGACGGTCTTCCTCGGGAAGGTTCTCTTGACGTCAGGCACATAAAAGGGCCGGAACAAGTTATTTCCGCGCCATTTTTCAACAGCCCAGGCCTTTGCATAAGTCTGGCTTTCCTGCTCCACCCGCTCCACTCGCTCGCATGTATACTTGGAACTGCCCGGCGTCCTGTAGTTGAGAGGGGTAAGCACGACAAGATGACGTTGAAGAAGTTTGGGAGTGAGGGGTCCACCTTCCTCCAATGGTGGCTCGAAACTGAAATCGGATGCAAAAAGGGCCGCCACAATAACCGGAAGAAGGATAATCCCGACTCTCAGGATTATCCGCCTGATAATATCGGCAGGCGATCTGTCGAGGTCAAAGTCTGCCATAACCGGCTCGATTCACGCAATAGCTTCACTACAACGACTGAAACTGCTGATCACGGACCAGAAAGATGACATTACTTCGTGAGATATCGTTCGGGATTATAATATCACAAATTGCTCGGATTCGGAACTATTCCTGATCAGCGCCTTGATTTTCTTGATAAATCTGTCTTATGCTTTCAAAGAGCACATTTTCTGATCCTATTCACCAATAAATGGGCAGCCTGCTCCGTTCTACTTCATAGAGGCCTCTATGAACCGGTCAGACGACGAACTTATCGAGGAGTATCTGCAAGGCGATGTTGAGTCTTTCGGACAATTATATGACCGATACGAGCGGCGATTGTTCGGCTTTGTGCTCTCCCTGGGAGGAGCCCGGCATCGCGCTGAAGATGTTGCCCAGAAAACCTGGCTCAAGGTTCTGGTTCAGCTCGAATCCTACCAGATACGCGGGCGCTTTCGCTCCTGGCTCTTCAAGATCGGGCACCGCGTCTGGCTCGATGAGGTCCGCAGCGCATGGGAACGCCGCCGTGTTTCGCTGGAAGGCAACCCGGAGACGGATTGTGAAGGTCTCCCCATTGACGAGTGTGTCGTGGACGCGGCGCAATCGCCAATGGAACAGGCCGCCCGAAAGGAGCGTCTCGACATCATGTATTCCGCGATAGAGATGCTGCCGGATATGATGCGGCAGGCGCTTTTGCTTAGAATCGATGCCGATATGTCTCACAAGGAGATCTCCGAGGTTATGGATTGTCCGCTCGGCACGACCCTGTGGCGTGTGCGCGAGGCAACGCGCCGGCTGAAAGATCAGTTGAAAGGACTGTAAATGAAGCATGATGATGAAATAAGACGGATCAGCGAAGAGGATGAGGTGTTTGTTCGCGATGCCCTTCAAAAGCGTCCCGCGCCGGCACCCTCTGAAGAGATCAGGCAGATTGTCATGCAGGCCGCGCGCGAGCAGGCCGTGAAGCGCGACAAGGAAATGCGACACGAAGCAGGCCCGATCCCGGCCCGGCCGGTCCTATTAAAAAAGGTTCTCCAATGGGGACTGGCCGCGGCCGCCGTCGTCGTGCTCGTCGTCCTGCTGCGAAGAACTCCGGAAATTCGTTCGCCCGAACAGCCAAAAGAGCCGCCCCTGGCTCAGAGCATGGTCATGGCCAATGGCGCCCCCCGGCTGGCCGAGTTGGACAACAGGATCGATTCGGTCCGGACACGGATGAAGAACCTGCGTGCAGCCCCTTCTTCCCGAAGTTCCTACGGCGAACAAGAGACGGCAAAGCTCCTGAAACGCACACTCCGGCTCAAAGCCAGAGTTGATGAAATGAGCAGTTAATGGGTCCCCGAAGAAAGAAAGGACTTATCAGTATGGCTATCAAGGAACGTCCCGCAAAGACAATGCTCCTCTTTCTGATCATGATGATTGCCTGCCTGCAACTGGCAGTCAGCCCGGCCTTCGGAGGGGAGAAAGAAGATCCCGACCGCGAAATGTGGATGGATATGAAGGAGGAAAAGAGAGACTTCCAGCGTGAAACGCTGTCGGAGATGAAAGAAGAAGCAGCAGAACTCTTCAACAAAGACGTGGAGGCCTTTCTGAAAAAAGAGTTGCCCGGGGCGACTGCGCATCTGGAGCAATTTCGAGCAAGAGCCAAGTCTCCAACCGCAAGCTGGCAGCAAAAACTCAGATATTACGAAGCCCAGATATTCCTCGCAGAGATTGCCGAAGAACTGTACGACGCTAAAGAGGACATGCCGAAGGTTTATGGAAAACTTCGGGAAGCCAAAACACTGGAGATCCAAGCCGAAGTGCTCGCGGACCGCTACCGCGGCAGCAGGGTGAGAGAAGAACACAAAAATCTCAAGAAGGAAATAAGGAAACTGCTTGAAGACGCCTTCAAGATCTCCCAGGAACTCCGGGAAATGGAGGCAAAACAAATAGAAGAGGAGCTAAAAGAGATTTCTTCAATGCTCCATAAGCGCTGGGAAAATCGCGATTTTATCATAGATCGCCGCCTGCATGAACTCATCGACGACGAAGATCCATACGAATGGTAAACGTGAAAAAGCTTTTTGACCACGGGGATCACGGAGCAAACGGGGAAGAACGGCTGTTTCTAAACACAAAGACACGAAGACACAAAGAAAAGAAGGTCAGAACCGGTAGAGTAGGGAGGGCATTACCCCTCCCCCTCGTCAAACCGGACAAGCAGATT
>CAYZZY010000238.1:0-3379 GCA_964482745.1 uncultured bacterium | reverse complement strand
GGGCACAAAGAACGACACAGAAGAAACAAAAAGATGACCAGGCGACGGACACTGAGGGGAGACTGTACACAGAGCTAAATGCATGAAAAAGAAAGAGCTTAACGTTTTTCTTTGTGTCTTGGTGCCTTAGTGGTTAAACAGGTTTTTGGAAATTATCATGCAGTTCCTAATCTGCAGAATGATAAATTTCTTTTGACTCTTACGAAAAATTTAGATATAATCTTTCCAACAGGACATACAACGAAAGGAGATGCCATGATGAAAAAGCATGCTACGCTGATCTGCTTCGTTGCCGCAATTGCATTCCTCTTCCTTGCTTTCCAACACGATGCCGCCGCAAAAAACAATTTCGCGAGAAAGGCTGAACCCTCCGTAAGCGAAGAATCTTCAAGCCAGCCTGAAAGCACACCCTGTCAGAATCCTCCGCCATGCTGCCATTCTTCTGAGAGCCCGACTTCGAAAAACTCACCCTCCAGTGCAACTCGCAGACCGGTCAGCCGCTTCCTTGCGTTCGGATGCCGTTTGAACTACCGCCTGACCGACTGGATCCTGAGCGACAAGTGTGACGCCGGCCCGGCACGCGATTGCCCGTAGAATATGACCTTGGATTTGTAACGGCGGTTCGCGAACCGCCCAAAACCAGATTCTTCACCACGGAAGGTCTGCGACCCTCCATGGTGAGAATAGGTTTTGCCTGCGGCTGTGTCAAAGCATGATCCCCTCATCTGTTTGGTTGACAATAAATCCCGCGAAACCTATAATTTCCCGTAATTGAATTATGCAGGTTGTGCGCAGGCGTGTGCCCCGGGCCTGATTGTCTCCCTGAAGAGTTCCAAGGAATGAGTTGTCTGTGAAAAAACTCCTGATTGTTCTTGTCCTGCTCTGTTTCGTCATGATCGCCGTGGGCGTCGCGGTCGCCATCTGGGCCCGCTCGGAGTTGGCCAGGTCGTTGCCCCAGGTTGACGGGACGATTGAACTGAGAGGGCTCTCGGACCCGGTCGATGTCTACAGGGATGAGCACGGAATACCGCATATCTATGCGCAGAATCGCACCGACCTGATGTTTTCGGTCGGCTTTGTGTCCGCGCAGGATCGCTTGTGGCAGATGGACCTGACACGCCGCGCGGCGTCGGGGCGGCTCGCAGAGATATTCTGTGAAAGCGTGATCGAGGCGGACCTGCTTGTGCGCACCGTTGGCTTCGAGCACATCGCGAAGAAACAGTTGGAAAAACACTCTCCCGAGGATCTGGTTGCCCTCGAAGCGTTTTCCAACGGAGTAAACAGTTGCATTAACCGCCTACAGACACTACCGCCGGAGTTTCGCCTCCTCAAATACAGGCCTGATCCGTGGCAGCCCTCTGATTCGCTTGTCATTTCGCGCCTGCTCGCGTGGCAGCTATCGATGAATTTCAAAAGTGAGCTTGTTCTCGCAAAACTTGCGGCCAGGCTCGGCGCGGAACGCGCCGCCGAACTCGGTCCCGTCTATCCCTCTGATGGTCCGTTTATCATGCTTCCACCAGAGCCCGAAACCTTCTTCGACATTTTTGAAGAACCGGAAGGGGAAACGGTTCCGGGCGAGGGCATGTCTTTGCTCGATGAAATCGTCGGTACGTCCGGCGGCAGCAACAGTTGGGTGGTTGGACCTTCGCGCTCGAAGAGCAAAGCCCCCATACTCGCGAATGACCCGCACCTGAGCGGCACGCGCATGCCTTCGATCTGGTATTACGTCCACCTGGTCGGCGCAGGTTATGACACGATCGGTGGCGTCGTGCCGGGACTTCCCCTCCCTGTGCTCGGGCACAACCGCAGGATAGGGTGGGGGATGACCAACATGACCACTGACGTGCAGGACATATATATTGAACGCATCAATCCCGACAATCCGAATCAATACGAATACGACGGCAGATGGGTCGATATGGAGACGAGGGTCGAGCGCATTTATTTCCGAACCAAAGAGGGGGAGCAATCTTTTATCGAAAAAGAGATACGGCATACCGTACACGGGCCGCTCATGAACGAGGTCGCGCCGGGCGTGACACAACCTATCAGCCTATGCTGGACCGGATTCGAGCCGACGACTGACAGCATGGCGATGGCCGGGGTCAATCTCGCGGACAACTGGGGGGAATTCTGCCGGGCGCTCAAGAGCTTTGCCGTTGCTCCCCAGAATTTCATCTATGCCGATGTCGACGGCAACATCGGATACTACGGAGCGGGGATAGTGCCGATTCGTTCAAGCGGGGACGGCACAATACCGCGGAAGGGATGGACCAGCAAGACCGAGTGGAAGGGGAGAATACCTTTTGCGGATATGCCCCACATCATCAATCCCCCCGACGATTATATTGTCACCGCGAACAACAGGGTGGTAGACGATAAGTACGAACATTTTCTGTCGGCATACTGGGCGCCGAGGTTCCGTTACCAGCGAATCGCTCAACTCATCGAGCAAACCGATAAACACGACGCTGAAAGCGTGGCGCGTGCACAGATGGACTCAAAGTCGTTGTTCGCCGAACTGCTGCTCGACTCTCTCATGCCGGATCTGGACAAGGTCTCCGACCCAGTTCTACGCGAAGCCCTTGAGTATCTGAAAGAATGGAATTTGGACAATACGACCGACAGCGTGGCCGCAACCATCTATCATGAGTTTCTGTTGAACTTTGCGAGAAACACCTTTGCCGACGAGATGGGAAAGGAACTGGCGAAGGAATACTTGGATGATTATTATCTTTGGATCGAAAGATTTATCGAATTCGTGCAAGAAGACTCACACTGGTTCGACAACGTCCGCACGAAGGAAGTCGAGTCGCGTGACGACATAGCCGTAAAGAGTTTCTCACAGGCCGTAGCGGCGCTGCGGGAAAGGCTCGGAGATGACATGTCGAAATGGGAGTGGGGGAGCGTGCACCAGGTGGAGTTCAGGCATCCGCTGGATCGCAGTCGGATTGCCAGGATGCTGTTCAATCTCGGACCGTTCCCGTTTCCCGGCGACGGTGAATCCGTCAACCGGGGCACATTCGGTTTCAACAAGCCTTACGACGTAACCATGGCAGCTTCGCTCAGGCACGTCATGGACTTCTCCCGGCTGAGCAACACGCTGGCAGTCCACACGACGGGTCAGTCCGCCAATCCTGTGAGCCCGCACTATAGCGACCTCGCCTCGAAGTGGCTGAACGGCGAATATGTTACTATGAAGATGGAGAAAGAAGATTTTATGAGCGCCGCCGAAGGACACTTGAAGCTGATACCGGTAAACTGAGGATCAATAGAAGGAATTTCTGTGAACAAAAAAAACAGATATTACAGCGCGGCATAGCCGCAACCAAACATCGGCTCTGGGTACAGTCCCTATTCTACGAATCCAAAAAACGGG
>CAYZZY010000237.1:0-3386 GCA_964482745.1 uncultured bacterium | reverse complement strand
ATTCATACAGATAATGCCTGTTTCAAGCGTCTTGTAGGTTCGAATTTATTCGTATAGAAGATAGAGATATTTATTATCGCAGTACGACATCGCAGCAACCGATTATTGGCTTTGGTAAGGCGAGGACACGGCGCGCCGTGCCCCTACAATAAGATAGAATTGGCCTCACAGGATCTTCTAAATCAGTACCAAACATCATTGGGCACATCCAAATACGAGGTTTTCATGGCGAAGACAACTGAAGTTCCCGAACGAAAAGATGGCAAAAGACCGCTGATCGTAAGGATTATCGGGCTGACGATCCTTGTGGTGGTCATTGCGTTCCTCTGGTGGCAATACGGTCCGGTGGCACAGATCTGGTGGCAATCCGGCGGCCCCTCCGAACTCTGGGACCAATACGGCCCCGACTCGCGGCGTGATAAAGCAGGGGGCGCTATCCTGGTGACAGGCACCATCGAGGCGACGGAAGTCGACGTCTCGGCGGAGATCGGCGGAAGGATCGTGGAGCTTTCGGTCGAGGAAGGCGATCGCGTGAATATCGGACAACGCATCGCAAAGCTCGAAGCAAGCCAGGTCGATGCCGAGGTATCGCATGCCGAAGCGGCGCTCCAGGCCGTGCGCGCGGGACTCGGAGACCTTCAGGCCGGCGCGCGCTCGGAGGAACTGGAACGCGCCCGGAGCCGCATGGAACTCGCGGCCGCTTCACTCGAGCTTGCCGAGGCCGAATGGCGACGAGCGGAAATGCTTTATAAAGGGGGCGTCTTCTCCGAAAACGAAATGGACAACGCCCGCGCGAGCCGCGATGTCGCGCGCAGGCAGCATGAAACCACGGCCGAGGAGTTGAAACTGCTCGAGGCCGGCTCCCGGCCCGACCAGATCGAGGCGGCCCGCTGGCAGGTTAAACAGGCCGAGGCGGCGCTGACGCTGGCACACGTGAAACTTGGAAAGACGGAGATAACCGCGCCGATCGGCGGAGTCGTTCTGATCAAGGGTTCCGAGAGAGGCGAGGTGATCTCGCCCGGCGTGCCGATCGTGACGATTGCCGACCTTGACGACATGTGGGTCAAGATATATATCAATGAGGTCGATATCGGGCGAATCCTGCTCGGCCAAAGCGCAAAAGTGCGCGTAGACTCGTTCCCCGACAGGGAGTTCGCCGGAAACGTGAGCAACATTTCGGCCGAAGCCGAATTCACACCGAAGAACATCCAGACCCGTGAGGACAGGGTGAAGCTCGTCTTTGCGGTCAAGATCCGCATCGATAACGCCGGCGGCCTGCTGAAGCCGGGAATGTATGCCGACATCGAATTGCAGGAACTGCAGTTCGAGCCGTCACCGCCCAATGCTCATTCTGATTAAGGGCCTGCACAGCACAGCATAGCCGCAACCAAAAACTGACGAAGATAACCACGGATTTGCACGGATTATCACGGATTTTGTGGGGGCGCACGGCGGCGCGCCCAAAAGAAGCAGCAAGGAACCAAAAACCTTATTCAACCGCAGATGAACGCAGATGCACACAGATAAGACGCATTACAGCGTCTTGTAGGTTCGAATTTATTCGTATAGAACATACAGATACTTTTTGTCACAGCACGGCATAGCCACAACCAAAAACCTATTCTCACCGCAAAGGCGCAAAGATCGCAGAGAAAAACAGAAACCTGAATCACGAATCGCACGAATGAACAAATCAAAAAGCAGACAGGGAACCGCAGATGAACGCAGATGCACACAGCGCGGCATAGCCGCAACCAAACATTGGCTCTGGGTACAGTCCCTATTCTACGAATCCAAAAAACAGGATTCCGTAAATAGGTACAGTCCCCGTCGCCCGAACAAATTGCATCTGTTGGATTTACATAGGGCATAGCATAAAATTCATGACAAAAATTCAACAAATTCTAGGTAAGTAGTACAGGTAAATCCTATGAATAACAATGAGACTGCCATAGAGACCACTCATCTGACCCGGAGATTCGGGTCGCTTGTCGCCGTTGACGATCTCGACCTCAAGATTTCACGAGGCGAGGTTTTCGGTTTCCTCGGCCCGAACGGCTCGGGAAAGAGCACGACCATCCGTATGCTGTGCGGCATACTCCGCCCCTCGGAAGGGACCGGCACGGTCGGCGGCTACGACATCGTGAAGCAGCCGGAAAAGATCAAGCGAATCATCGGTTATATGTCGCAGAGTTTCGGGCTCTATAACGACCTCACCGTGGAGGAGAACCTGGCGTTCTATTCGCGCATCTATCTTCGCAGTTGGAAACGGGCGAAGGAGAAGCGCGAAGCCATCATCGAATCGATGGGCCTCGGCGAATACCGCCACCAGTTGAGCGCGCGGCTTTCGGGCGGATGGAAGCAAAGACTGGCGCTCGCATGCGCGGTCGTGCACGAGCCGGAGATCCTCTTTCTCGACGAACCCACCGCGGGAATCGATCCGGTATCGCGCCGCGTCCTGTGGGACATCCTCTACGATCTCTCACACAATAAGGGAATGACGCTTTTTGTGACAACCCATTATATGGAAGAGGCCGAGCGGTGCAACCAGATCGGGTTTATATGGCGCGGCCGCCTTGTCGCATGCGATACGCCCGACAACGTAAAGAGCCGCGTCATGACCGACGAACTGCTCAACCTGAAATGTTCGGACATTCAGAAGGCATTCGAAATACTCTCGGCATCGGACGAGATCGTCGACGTGAATATTTACGGAGAAGAGTTGCATGTCGTGGCGCCAAGCGCCCATGAAGGAACCGAAACTGTGCGCCGGCTGATGAAAGAGGCCGGAGTGGAGGTTCACCAGCTTGAACCGATTGAGGCTTCTATAGAAGACGTGTTCGTGTCGCTTTCCCGCAAGAATTGAGGCGGAACAATGAATCGCCTGTTCGCCCTGACGCGAAAAGAGATTATCCAGATCCTGCGTGATCCGGTCTCGCTCATACTCATGTTCGTGATGCCGGGTTTCATGATGATCCTGTTTGGCGTCGCGATCTCGCTCGACGTTAACCGCATAACACTCGCTGTCTGGGACCTCGACCAGACGCCGAGTTCGCGCGAATTCATCCAGCTTCTCACTGAAAGCCACTATTTCCAGACCATCGCATATGTAGATAACGACAGAGACATCAGCCGGATGATCGACAGCGGCGAGGCCAGCGTGGCCGTCAAGATCCCCCCGGACTTCGAGCAGAACCTCAAGGAGGTGCAGCCGTCGCCCGTGAGACTCGTGGTCGACGGAGCCGACAGCAATACGGCCAATATCACGCTGAGCTACATCAACCTGATCGTGCAGCGGTACTCGACGGACCAGCTCATCGAGGGTTTGGGCCGCCGGGGCATTCCGATGGAGAGACTGGATCTGCCGGTAAAGTTTGAGCCGCGCG
>CAYZZY010000236.1:0-3428 GCA_964482745.1 uncultured bacterium | reverse complement strand
ATCCTGGAAGGCACGAAGTTCGTCTCTCCGTCCAGGTTCCAGGCGGTCGTTGACGAGGAAGAGTGCGTCGGCTGTGAGGAGTGCCTCGAGCGGTGCTACTTCGGGGCGTTGAGCATGAAGGATGAGGACGGCGATCCCAAAGCGGTTGTCGATTCGGAGAAATGTGTCGGCTGCGGGCTTTGCGCGGTTGTGTGTCCATCAGATGCTATCCATTTCGACGAAGCGCATTCGGCCGATTTTATTCCCACCTCCAAGACATAGTACCGACAACAAGAAAATAAAAGAAGGGGGCCGAGATGGCCCCCTTTCTTAGTTATGTATCGGCTCATGCAGACCGGTTCGATATCCGCCACAGTGCACTGCGATTTAAAGTGGGGACACGATGAAGCATCATGTCCCCACTTAAATCCTCCGTTCCGGCTGTCTCTGCCGTGGGCCTTCGTGGAGATATTTTCGGGACTCCACGCCGCGGGCCTTCGCATACCTTTCCTACAGGAACGAATCCAGCGGTTTCCCGGTGCTTGCGCTGCGCTCCATCATCCACGCAACCACGTTGGCCGGCGCCTGGACGCATTCGTCTTCTGGCTTGCGCACGAGAGAAATCGCCTCGCTCGGGCATGTCGGCACGCACACACCGCATCCGATGCAGCGTTCCCTGTTGACCTCGTAAGCGTCGTCGCCCTCAGAAATCGCTTCCATGGGACAGCGCTCGTCCGCGCACGTCCCGCATTGCACGCAATCATCCGGATTGATGGAGGCGTAGAAGTTGGATCTGGTGAGCACTCCCGGCTTGTTGAACCGCCTCATTCCCCGCAGCACGCCGCAGCAGCACGGGCAGCAGTTGCAGAAGTGATATGTTTCTTCGTCCATGTTCATCGTCGAATGCACCATGCCGGCGTCCGCCGCCTCTTTCATTATCCGCTCGGCCTCTTCGCGATCGACGATGCGACCGTGATAATCGTCCTCGAAGGCATTCTCATTGGTTGAAAACGAGATGCAGTTGCCCTGAGGCTTGCCGCACTCGTTTCCCAGCAGCTTTTGCTCTTTACGACAGATGCAGTCGCGCGTGACAAAGGTCTTGGCCTTGTTCATCATCTCGCGCACGTTCTCATATGGATGAATCTTCTGTTCCGCGTCGATGGCCTGTTCGATCGGAATCGCGTACAGAAAGCCGGGAGAGAACTTGCCGATTTCTTCAAAAAGTTTTCCCTCTTCGATGTATTCCTCGAACAATTCCGCCAGTTCCTTGTCCATGAACGGCATCTGGAATTCATAGACTCCGACGACCCACGGCAGAATATGGTACATTCGCGCATCCTTGGGGCCCATTCCACCGATCTTGCCGGTAACGACCATATCCTCCAGCTTTTCGGCCATGCCCGCCGAATCGCGACCGAGACCCTCGGCTATCTGATCGGGGGGCTGGGGCATAAGCTTCAGGCTGGTGGTAATCTCCGCCTCGTCCTCGGTGTAGATTTTCTTCAGTATCCTAAGCTCAATCCCGCTTTCCGTGCGCGGAAAGCCGTTAGGGAGCGCATCGAGCCTCTGGGCAAGTTGTTCATATGCGTCTGCGGTCATAATACATTCTCCTTGAAACAAACACCGGCCATTCTTTGGATGATTTCTCTCAATTTCCGACGGTTGCACTGCTCAAAGTGCAGCAGATATCCACCCCCCATCTTTTCAGCTTACTTTTGAATCTTGCATCTGATATATTTCTGATAGGGAGTCCCGGTGATCGGTTCCCTGTGATCGGCCGAAATCATTTCGTTCACATTTACGCCGACCTGTTCGAGTTCTCCTGTTTCCTTGTTCTTTTCCAGCATTCCGAACCCATGCGGAATCGACATGTTGCCGGGATAGATGTCGTCTGCGACCTTTGCCGGAATCGATATCGTTGATGTATCCGTCACAACTTTCACGATCTCGCCATCGGAAACCTCCAGCCGCTCGGCATCCTGCCTGCTCATTCTAATGTAGTTGGTGGGCAGCTTGGATGCGCGCCACTCGTTGACGCGGATCAGCGAGTTTGAGGTGTAGTTCGTCCGCTCACCGGTCTGCAGGATGAAGGGAAATTCAGCATCGGCCGCCAGATCGATCTCATCGGGAATCTCCAACTTCTTCAGCAGATCCAATACATAGGGAAGCGAAAGATGAATCTTCCCGTCGTCGGTCTTGAGTTTCTCGATGTTGTTCTCATACAGCGTATCGCAGAGGGATATTCCCTCCGGATGGTCGAGTATCGCCTGAAGGAGTTCGCCTGCGTCGTCGCCCTCGCCGGTGATTATGCCGTTCTCGATCAACGCGTCCCGATTCTTCATAGCGAACATCATCGACATTGCACGGATCAGAGAAAGGATGGGCTGTTCCTCGCCGTCCTCCTTCGCCTGTTTGAGCATTGCGAATGGGAGTAATCCCGAAACGTCGATACCCATCTTCTCGAGAATCATCAGGTGAATGTCGCATTCCTGTCTGGCCAGCTCAGGGCCTTTGCAGACGGGCTGGCGGAGATGGAAAATGATCTCCGGGAATCCTTTTGGGAATAAGGATGACTCGATCTTCTCAAATCCGCATTTTGCCGGAAGCACATAGTCTGCGAGCATGGCTGCCTCGGTCATTACCGGATCGACCACGACCAGAAGGTCAAGTGCTTTGAACGCCTTCTCGAATCTTTTTGAATCGGCGTACGAATTCAGCGGATTGCTGCCCTCGACAACAACGGCCCGAATGCGATTTTCACCGGCATCCAGTATGTCCTCGGGCAGGGCGTTCGGCGGGAACAGGCCCCGGATCGCCTGGATACCGGCGACCGGCGTCTTCCATACTTCTTGCTTTTCTTCCCCTCCTGATTCGCCGGGATCGAGATCCATGAAGCCTCCGGCAAACACATTCCCGCCGGGGACACCGATGTTGCCGGTGATGGCCAGGAGGACTCGTTCCAGGTATACGCTCTCCATCATATATATCTGGTGGTAGATACCGAGGTCGATGTATGTCGCCGCTTTATCCGCCTTCCCGAACACGCGAGCGACTTCATAAATATCTTCGGCCTTCAGATCGCACAATTGGGCTGCTTTCTCCGGAGTCACGAGATCGGCGATCCATTTTATTTCATCCCAATCTGTTGTGTGTTCTGCGATATACTTCTCGTCGGTGAGGCCCTCTTTGACGATTACATTGATGAGCGCAAGCAGCAAATAAACATCTGTGGCAGGCTTGATCATCAGAAACTTGTCCGCCTTTTTTGCGGTCTCATGGTTGCGCGGATCCACAACAATGAACGTGCGGTTCGGATCTTTTGAGATCTCGTTGATAACATTTCTCGCCCGCTGGATCCCGTGGCTCATCCACGGATTGCTTCCGATCATGAGAAGCACTTCGCAGCTATGTTCGTCGAAGTGAAAGTCGAGATTCTCGCTGCCGAACAT
>CAYZZY010000235.1:0-3428 GCA_964482745.1 uncultured bacterium | reverse complement strand
TGTGAAAGCGCGGCCCCCGGAAATAGCCGGCAGGCGGCCCCTTCGCTTACATGGAGCGAATCAAGGATTCCGGTATGTAGCGCGACGTCTCACCGGCCTTCATCTTGGCGGCAAAATGGAATACGCCCCACATCCCGCACATGTCGCAGTCGACGTCGTTGCCCGCACAGCAGAACGGGAGTTCGAATTCCTTTCCATTGAGGTAAAGCGGCAGCAGGAATTTCTTTGAGAGACAGTTGTCTGTCACTTCTTTCGCATTGGCGGGGAGCATCAATTCGAGACTCTCCTGTGAGTTCCAGACGAAATCGGGATAACGGTCCTTTAGTCCCATCACGCGCCTGACTGCGGGTTCGCGCTCCTCGAGTGAGTGCCAAGCGAGTGTGGTTGTGTCGTTGCGTTGAGGGATATAGAACGTATATACCAGACCGTCCACCTTCGTATCGATGATCTGCTGCAGAAGTTCTTCAAGAAGGTTCTCGTTCTCTTTCGTGACGACGCACTGTACCTGGATGGTGGGCTCGAACTGTTCGGGGAGACGCCCGAGTGTGCGGAGCACGCGCTTGAAGCATCCATTTCCGCGCACATGATCGTTCATCTCTTCCGGCCCGTCTAATGAAACGACATACACTACCCTTCCGAGATCGATAAGATCGAGGGTGCCATTCGTGACAATCGTATTCTCATGAAACAGTTTCACGCCTTCCCTTAACACATCCTTGCGTAAGAGCGGCTCCCCGCCCATCCATACCATGGTGTGGATCTGGTGTCGGTCCCGGAGCATCTCGAGCGTCCGGAGCATAGTGGCGGTATCCATTTCATCCGAAAGTCGCCTGGGGCGCTCGCTCGGGTTCCCGTCGCGAAACACGAAGCAATGACGGCACTTCAGCGTGCAGCGATTGGTCACGTTGACCATCGCCACGGGAAAGAAACGGTCGCCCAATTCGTCGATTTTCATTCTGTCATCCCACCTTTTTTGTTTTCCGGCTGCCGGGGACTGTCCCAAGAATTACGGAGTCACGCCCTGGCGTGACTCGTAGATTCGGGACTGTCCCCTTCGGACTAGGCCCCCGTGATTGCGCCTGCCGGACAGATGTCGGCGCACGATCCGCAATCGGTGCAAACATCGGGATCGATTACGTATTTGTCGGCCGCATCGACGCTGATCGCGTCCATGGGGCATTCCTCCATGCACTCGCCGCAGCACGTGCACTTCTGCTCAATAACTCTGTATGCCATTCAAAACCTCTAATCGATATCCATTCATTATGATCTGTCGGGGCGCAGCATGCGCCCGGAATATGATGTTACTTGTCCCTACTTCACCGCCGGAGCCTCTTCGTGTACCCGCCACATGTCCTCATCGGTGAAGCACTTCTCTGTCTCGTCGCCGATGGCGTCGGCCTCGAAATCTCTGTAGCCGGCAGCCTGTTCCATGACCTCCTTATAGTACTCGTGCTGGATGAGGAGGCTCATGATTTCGCTCGTGCCGGTCCAGATCATGCAGAGACGCTGGTCGCGGAGCGCTTTTTCTATCGGGTACACATCCGTAAAACCGATGCCGCCCATGATCTGCATCGCGTTGTTGACGACTTCCCAGGCCGTTTCGGTCGCAAACTTCTTGGCCTCGCTCACAATGCGCCTCACGTTGGGCTGGTCGGTATCGACCGCCTTGGCCGCCATGTAGACCAGGCCTCTCGCGGCGTCGAGCTTTGTGATTGATTCTGCGATCTTGAATTGGATCGCCTGGAACTTGCTTATCGGCCGACCGAATGCGTTCCGTTTGGTGCTGTAATCCAGGGCGATGTTCAGCGGTGCAAAGATGCCCAGACTGGCCGCCGCCGAAGTGAGGCGTTCGGGGATCATCGTCTGGTGAAACACCAGTCCGCCCATGTTCAATTCGCCCAAAAGATTTTCGCGCGGCACCCTGACATCTCTGAATACGAGACGACCGGTCCCGCCGCCGCGGCAGCCCATCAATCCGTAAAGATACTCGGCTTCCACTCCCGGTCCCTTGTCTACAATAAGGGCGCTGATTGTGTTGTGCGGGTGAGCATCCTTCTCGAGATTCGTGCGACAGAAAACCAGATAGAAGTCGGCCTCGGAAGCGGCAACAACAAACCGCTTCTGCCCATTGAGAATGAAATGGTCCCCGTCGAGGACCGCCTTTGTGGTCGCGCCAAAGAAATCCGAGCCGCCCCTGGGTTCGGTCAGCGCCTCGGCGCTTATTACGTCACCCTTGAGAAGCGGCACGAGATACTTCTCTTTCTGTTCTTCGGCGCCGAAGGTATTGAGCGCTTCGCCGACAATCGAGGGCATCACGTAGGCGCATCCAAGCGCGGCGCCGAGAACCCCGATCTCCTCTTCCACAGCGACCTCGGCTGTCCACGGCAGGCCCCTGCCACCCCATTTCTCCGGAAAGCGAAGGCCGAGCAGATTCCTGTCACCCAGTGCCTTGACATACTCGCGCGGGTACTTTATCTCGTCCTTGTCCATGGCCTTGATGAGATCGTGCGAAACCTCGTTCTTGACGAACTCCCGTGCTTCCAACTTCACGGCCCTTTCAACATCGGTAAGCATATAGTCGTACATGGCAGCCTCCTCTATTATTTCTTTTCCCGTTTATCAAACTGATCCGCAATGGTCTCCGCCAGGAGAAGCGTGCGGTTCCTGGTTTCTTGAAGAGTGCGCCCCGGATAGTTCACAAGGCTGATCATGACCCCATTCAATGCAGAAAAAAAACTGTGAGCGAGAATCCTGGGATTTCCGTCGGATGTTCCATTCCTGAAGACCACCTCCACCCTGCCTATGATCTGGCGAAGGACGCCGTTTACCCTCTCCAGCGCATTGTCGGAAAGTTTTCCTTCAAGCATGAAATGGCTCATCATCTGGAAAAATAGCTGGTTCTCGTGGAGGTAATTGATGTATATTTTTGCCAGCCGATGGAGCGGCTCGGGCCTCTCAGCCTCGATATCAGCATCTATCCTGTCTGAGATTTCGCCGACGCCCGCCTCCAGCAGTTCGAGAAAAATATCCGTTTGCCCTGAGAAATAGCGATAGATGAAGCCGACAGAGACGCCGGCCTCCTTCGCTATGTCACGCATAGTAACGTCCGCTATGCTGCGCTTGGAGAACTGCTTTTGCGCGGCCAGCAGTATGATCTCGCGCCTTTTTTCGCGTTCGTCTTTTTTAAGTCCCGTCAGTGTCGGGCTTGCCATAATAAAAACTCCATTCATATTCGTGAACAACGTTCATTTTATCACCCAATCCCTTATCTGTCAAGTGCTATTTTCCAGTTTTTTTTGCATTGCGGGGCCTCCCTGCCGGCCCATAATTACGCCAGAGTCGCAGCCAAAGACTGATTTTTGCCGCAGAGACACAGCCCGGCATAGCCGCAACCAAACATTGGCTCTGCAGTGCCGGGGACAGTC
>CAYZZY010000234.1:0-3434 GCA_964482745.1 uncultured bacterium | reverse complement strand
GGGATCTTGCCTCCAAAGAGTTCCAGAGCCGGCGAAAAGGACAAAAAATCATTTTACCCGGTAGATGCTGTACATGACCTTGCTCTCCCCTGACGCGCCGACCCCAATCGCGAAGGTACTGTTGAGCCAGGAGTATTTTTCGGAGGAGGTCCGGAAGATCGGATTGGTGAGAATCCTGAACTCTCCGACGGGCAGGTTTCCCTGGGCGATTTCTCGTTTTGCTTCTTCAGGAAAGTCGATCAGCCCATAATAACAGACGTATATCAGCGCTCCGTCGTCCGTTTCGAGCGTGGCGCGAACGTCGAGTTGCCCGACCCCGTCCGGTCGCAGCAGGAACCAGTCTGCTCCCACCGGCCTGACTTTCCCATTAAGCCCCGGACCTTCGAAACTGCCGCCTTCGATATGGAAGTTGATTCGCATTCCTTCTGGCACGCTGCCGATCAGTTCCGGAAATCCAAGGTTGGCTTCGATCTCACAGAGAAACTCTGTCTCGAAAGGATAATTTGGCATTTGCCTTCCCCCTTCCTCCCCCCCTTATGCAGTTCACATTATGAGAAAATGCGAAGAATGAGCTGTGATCAAATCTCCCAGGCGGCTTTGGCGCCTTCTTCGGTTGCTTCCATGATGCGGCGCACTTGCGAGGTGTCTCCCACAACAAAGTGGCGAATTCCTTTGTCCTGAAGAGTCTCCTTCAGTTCATTGCGCGATTTAGTTCCCACGGCGATGACCACCTGATCGGTAGAAATGGTCTGCTCTTCGTCTTTGCTGACGACCGTCACCGAATCTTCCCGGATGCTCTCCAGCCTCGTGTCGAACAGAAGCCGGCACCCGCCCTCTCGAAGGCGCTTATGAAGCATATAGCCATGCGACGCGAATTTGGTGACAGGAGATCTGCTCAGCATCTCGACCAGCGTGACGCTGCTCCCTTTCGCGATCAGGAAATCGGCCGTCTCCATCCCGATCAGCCCGCCCCCGACGACAAGCACGTTTTCCGCCGCCGGGACCTCTTCGCCGAGAATCTGAAACGCGTCGCAGACGTGCGGCAAATCGATACCGGGAATCGGCGGGATGACCTTTTCCGCGCCACTGGCGAGGATGACAACCTCGGGGTTACCTTCGGACAACATCGAATCCGTGACCTGAGTATTCGTCTGAATCGAAACGCCCAACGATTCCACCTGAGCTATTAACCACGAGATCCATTCGCCGTAGAGGTCTTTGTATGGCGCCTTGCAGGCATAAAGAATCTGTCCGCCGGCTCTCTCCTCCTTTTCAAAAAGGGTTGCCTTATGACCGAGTCTCGCAGCCTCATACGCGGCCGTCAGGCCTGCGGGTCCGGCGCCGATTATCCACACCTTGCGGCTTTTGTCCGCCGGCGCTTTCGGATAGATGAGTTCCTGTCCGGTCTCCGGGTTGATGGCGCAGCGCACCGACGAACCCGGCTCGAGCATCAGCCGCTCGATGCAGCCCTGATTGCAGGCGATGCATATCCGGATATCCTTGACGCGGCCCTCCCTGGCCTTGAGCAGGTAATCGGGATCGGCCAGTTGCTGGCGCCCGAAGGCCACCATGTCGGCGTCTCCCCTGGCGATGACCTCGTCGGCGAGCGTGGGATCGGTGAAGCGGCCCACCGCGATCACCGGCACGCCTACGGAGTCCTTGAGCTTCTTTGCGCGCCAGACGTTAAAGCCGGGCTCGTACTCCGGCGAAGCGCTGGTGACGCCGCCGGGGCTTCCATGCGTGCCGAGCGACGCGTGGATGACGTCCGCGCCGGCGCCGACCAGGTCGGGCACGATAGCCTGTATTTCCTCGACGGTGTAGCCGTTCTTGATAAACTCCTCGGCGGATATGCGCAGCAATATGGGATAATCGTCCCCCACGGTTTTTCGAACCGATCGGATGACCTCGACGACGAACCTGGCGCGGTTCGCCATGGAACCTCCGTATTCGTCCTCCCGCTGATTGGAAAGCGCGGAGAGGAACTGCGTGAGCAGATACCCGTGCGCGCCGTGCACCTCGACGGCGTCGAAGCCGGCCTCGCGCGCGCGCCGGGCCGCCTGCCCGAACGCGCCGACGATCTCATGGATATCCTCCAGCGTCATCTCGCGCGGAGGCTGCCGGTAGACGACGCTTGGAACCGCGGACGGGGCGATGGCCTCGCCCTCCATGAGACGGAAGAGGCTTTCACGGCCGGCGTGATGAAGTTGCATCGCGGCTTTTCCGCCGGCCTCGTGTACGGCCTTCGCATATTCGCTCAGGCCGGGGATGAACCGATCGTCATATGCCCCGAGATGGCTTGGCCCGACCGAGCCGGAAGGATGCACGGAGGTGATTTCAGAAATAATCAGTCCTGCGCCGCCGCTCGCCTGGCGTCTGATATACGCAAGCACCGCGTCGCTCACGGTGGAATCGTCGTTTCCCAGGCTGGTGCCCATCGGCGGCATCACCGCCCGATTGGCCAACTCCATGCCTTTGATTGTGATTGGCGATAGCAGATGCTCTAGAGTGCTCAAATTCATGCTCCTTAAGAATCCAGAACCAGACTGTTGTTTTTCGCTCTCTTCACCCGGCGGCGGATATCGACCTGCATACCCTCGTATCCGCCGAGCGCCTTGAGGAACGCATCTACCCGCTCTTTGTCCGCGCCGGAAAGCGTCCGGTAATGATCGACGGGGCGCTGGAACATCCATTGATTAAAGGGCCGCATGATCCGGGTCTCGGTGACGCCGCGGATTGAGAACTCGTGTGTCCCAAGTACATCCGGGACTTCTTCGTCCGGATTTTGATCGATCCATTCCTCCAGTTTTTCAACCGTATCAAGGAGAACGGGAAAATGTTCCTCGAACATCATCTCCAGGATGGGGGAGAGGGTTTGCGGAACATCATCGTCAGGAAGGAATTCGCCGGAGCATGGCGCGGGCGCGTTCATTCGTTCCACCCATTGTGCGACCAGCGGGGCGCGCGACTTCATAAGGCGGCCGGGATAAGGGTCGCGATAGAGATGGGCGTAGAGCGGTCCCATCAGCCCGAAGTCGCCGATGCTGGGTCTGGTGCCGAGAAGGAACGGGTGCGATTTCAAGTGTTCGCTGAAACAGTCCAGGAACGATTCGTACCACTCTTCGATCTGCTTGTGGTTCTTCTCGGTGGCGCCCAATACCGGAAGCAGGCCTCCGAAGAAGCCCGCGACGGTTTCTCCCATCTCGCGCTGAACATCAGGCGGGGCGTCGGGCATCGACGTCTTTCCGAACTCGCCCACGATGAAGTCGTAATTGTCCTCCTTGAACCACCACCGGTAATACATCGCCGGCAGCAGCAGCCACTCGTCAGCGTAGAGTTCGAACAGGAGCGCAACCAGCCGTTGAAGCGGTGTGTCAGGATATACGGGAGCCTCCGGGAATCGTTCCTCGAGGAAGTCGATGATGTCGGTGGTATCC
>CAYZZY010000233.1:0-3458 GCA_964482745.1 uncultured bacterium | reverse complement strand
CGATTCAACAGAAAGCTGTCCCAAAGGCTGGCGGATATTGAAGAGCCCAAAGCGGACCGCCGCCTTTTGCGCCAGCCCCGATTTTCGCTTGCCGCAGCCGCGGCCATGGTTCTCCTGGTGGTCTTTTCAATCGGCATCCTCCGTGGAACACACAAACCCGGCGATACGGACCCGGCGCCCGACCCCGAAACTACCTGGCTGGCAACAATCGAGCCGGACGATCTCGATGCCGGGCTTTTCCCCACGGATGATTACGATGAGAGTGAGCTTTCTTTGTCGAACGGTGACGCCGAGACCGTTGAACGGCTCGCCGACGACCTGCTGCTGATGGCAAACGGGGATTTCGAGGAAATGTTCGAGGACTCCCTGTCTGGGGACTCTTACGAAGAGAGTCTTGACGAGATACTCGATGATTTCTCGGAAGAAGAATTTGAAGAACTTTACAGGAGAATGGAATCAACTTAAAAAGGGAGAAAAGAAATGAAGAAAACATGGATCGTCGCAACAACAATTGCCGTGACGGCCGTTTTCGCGACCATCGCCGTCGCGCAGCCGGGCCCGCCGGACGACAAGGGAAAGAAGCGGAAACATGAACGGTGGAATAGGGCGGAAACACAAGAGCGAGTCGAACTGATGAAAATGTGGAAGCTCACCGACGCGCTCGACCTCGACCAGGAAACCGCCGCCAAACTCTTTCCCTTGATGAACGAGTACGACGCGAAAATCAGGGAGATAAGAAAGCAGCGGCATGAAATCTCCAAGCAGATGAGAGAAGAGCTGGACAAGAGCGAGACCGATTCCGCCGCCCTTCGAAGGATGATTGATGACTTCAAAAAGAACGAACTGAATATGGCGGAGATGAAGGTCAAGAAGTTCGAAGCAATGTCGAAGGTCCTGACCGATGAACAGGCGGCGAAGGCGCTCCTGCTCATCCCGCAGTTCGAGCGCGACATGAAAAAAATGTTCGGTGAAGTCCGCGAGTGGAGACAACACCGCCGCCAGATGCGCGAGGGAGATGAAGACTTCCCGAAGAAGCCTCGCCGCCGGATGAGTGATGACGATGACTTCTCGCCGGGGCCTCCCCGTCGTTTCTCCGACTGAACAGGAAAGAGTCCGATATACAGACCGCACGCATTGGACTGATCCTGCTTCTCACGCTCGCCCTCTCCCCCATCGCCGGAACACCGGCGATGGGGCTCGGGGATGAGGACAAACCACTGGCACACGTAACCGATCTCAAGAAGGACATCTCCAAATCCCCCTCAATCCTTTTTCAAAGGGGGAAGTCTGCACTCCCCGTCCTCAAGGAGCAGGACGAGGGGATCGTATGCAATAATAATAGTGCGTGAATTTGTGCAATCAAGTACCAGGTCGCGGGTTGGCACTGCCACAAAACCTCCCTTTCATTTTTTCTCTCGGCGTCTTCGTACTGTCTTTCGAAAAAACTCTTCCCATCTTTTTGCGCACGTGACAATCGGGGCACGGCGCGCCGCGCCCTTGCTTCAGAAAACAATCGCCCGATGGAAATTCGCCGGACGCTGTGGTATCATAGGGTTCGCTTTTTTCGCAAAAACAGGTGATTTTGAAAGAGAGTAGTACCGGTGACCCAACAGGCCGCTTCACCACTTGATATACGGCGAGCGTCTATCGCCATTTTCCTCCTGGCGATGAGCGTGTTGATGCTGGAGGTCGCGCTCACACGCATTTTTTCGGCGATGAGCTGGCATCACTTCGCCTACCTGATCATCAGCCTGGCATTCCTGGGCTTCGGGGCGGCCAGCAGTTTCCTCACCATTTCGCCGCGGTTCGCCACCGAAGGCCTGAACGAGCAACTCCTCGGCAAGTACTCCCTCGCCTTCTGCCTTGCCTCCGTGCTCGGGTTTGCGGCGGCGACCAAGGTGCGCTTCTACCCCATGGACGCCTATTATTTCAACGATTACAGCAACGCTTTCAGCTTGTTGATGCTGTACATGATCGTGGGAATGCAGTTCTTCTTTGCAGGTGTGTGTATCGGCTATTTGATCTCCAATGCGGGCGAGCAGATTAACCGTTTGTATTTTGCCGATCTCGTCGGCGCCGGAATCGGGACGCTGCTGTCGATTGCAGGCATCAATTATCTGGGCGCGGAAGCCACGATCTATGCGGCCGCCTCGGCAAGCGGCCTGGTGTCGGTGCTGTATCTGGCAAAGGGAAGCCGATGGCCGCTCAAGGCGGGGTCGGTGGCGGCCCTCATCCTGTGCGTATTGATGTCTCTCGTGGCGAGAAGCCATCAGATCTTCCCCGTATACTTCCCGCCCGAGAAAATCTTCCGCTCTGCGCTCCAGCCCCATTACTACCGTTGGCATGTTGTCTCCAGGATCGATGTGATGGAGCCGGTGAGATTCCTTCCCAACTTCGGGGGCGCGCTCTCGCGAAGTGTCGAACATGAAATTCCCGCGATCCGGGCGATTATGCAGGACGGAACGGCGCCGACCGGAATCATGAATGTTCCGGATGGAAACCTGCAAAGGCTGCCGCTCCTGGGCGATTTCCTCCAGGGGGCCCCCTATGTCATCAAGAAGAACCCCGAGCAATCGCTTGTGATTGGTGTCGGCGGCGGAATCGATGTATTGATCGCGCTGTTCAACGGATCGAAACATGTGGTCGGCGTCGAGGTCAATCCGGTGACCGTGGACGCGATCAAAAACCGTTATGCCGACTTTGCCGGACGCATTTTCAACCGCCCTGACGTCGAGCTTGTAACCGCCGAGGGAAGACATTACCTGACGGCCACGGACAAGCGTTTCGACGTGATCCAGCTCTCGGGAGTGGACACCTACAGCGCGCTGGCGCTGGGCGCCTATGCGCTGGCGGAGAATTACCTGTACACCACCGAGTCCATGCACAGCTATTGGGAGCACCTCACGGAAGACGGCATCCTCTCCTTCTCGCGCTGGCTGTTCACGCCTCCCCGTGAAACACTTCGGCTTGTCGCGATCCAGCTTGAAGCTCTCCAACAGATGGGGATCAGGCGGCCCGACCTGCATTTTATGCTGATTGCGGGGCAATCGGATCAGGAGTTCTGGGTGGAAACGCTGCTGAAAAAAACACCGTTTACGGAGGAAGAGGCGACTGCGTATCGAACATGGGCCGACCGGCTGCAGTTTCAAATACTCTACGATCCCTATAATTGGCAGGACAACATCTTCAACAGTACAATCCGCGCATCGAATCTGGAACGGGCCCTGATAATAGACGAATATCCGTACAATATCCGTCCCATCAATGACGACAATCCTTTCTTCTTCCAGTTCTATCGATGGCGGTCGCTCTGGCGGCCGATGGCAAGCAAGGGTGGGTACTTTATCGAGCGGTTCCCGCTCGGTCTGGCCGTGCTCTTCGTCAGCCTTGTGCAGATCTTCCTGCTGGCCGCAGCCTTTATTCTTGCCCCCCTGTTGCCCCATGGAGCACAACTCCGT
>CAYZZY010000232.1:0-3472 GCA_964482745.1 uncultured bacterium | reverse complement strand
CGTTTGTGGTATATCGATTACGTTCTTCACCCCCGGAATTCCTTAGGGCCGGTTCTGAGGGGTGGAATGTATCATGTGGAAACTTATGATGGCATATGCATGAGGTGATACAGCCGCGAAAGTGAAGCACCTGGTTCCGGGCACAGTTTCCTCAACGCTGACTACTTAATATAGGATTAATTTTTTATGGAAGAAAAACAGGAACTCTATAAACAGCGTCTCGAAAAACTCGCGCGGATACGTGAGGCGGGGGAAGAGCCGTTCAAGTACTCGTATCCCCGGACACACACCATCGTGGACGCGTACAAGGAATTCGAAAAGAGTGAGGGCGAAGACTCGGAAACCCGCGTGAAGATCTCCGGCAGGCTCATTGCCATGCGCTCACACGGCAAGACCACCTTCGCCGACCTGCGCGATGAATCAAGTGAGATCCAATTGGTTTTCGGAAAGGGGGACCTCGGAGAGGACCGATATGAATTCATCACGAAATTAGTAAATATCGGTGATTTTATCGGTGTCGAGGGCAGCGTCATGACTACCCGCACGGGACAGGTAACGGTCAGGGTGCAGGATTTTTCGCTGCTCACGAAATCACTCCGGCCTTTACCCGAGAAATGGCACGGTCTCAAAGACGTCGAAATTCGCCTGCGCAGGCGGTATCTTGATCTCTTGTCGAACAAAGATGTCATGGATGTATTTCGCATGCGCAGCAGAATCACAAAAAGCATCCGCGATTTTCTCGACGCCCGCGGATTCATTGAGGTCGAGACGCCGATGCTGCATCCGATCCCCGGTGGCGCAACGGCGCAGCCTTTTGTCACGCGCCATAATGCACTGGGTAGGGATCTCTACCTCAGGGTTGCGCCTGAGCTTTATCTTAAACGGCTTCTCGTCGGCGGTTTTGAAAAAGTGTATGAGATTAACCGCAATTTCCGGAACGAGGGTCTCTCCCAACGGCACAACCCCGAGTTTACGATGCTGGAGCTTTACCAAGCCTACGTCGATTACGAACGCATAATGGAAATAGTCGAAGAGATGATTGGTCATGTTGTCAAGAGCGTAACCGGAGGGTACACGCTGACCTACCAGGCGCAGGAAATAAATGTTGAGCCGCCATGGCCCCGCGTCGCCTTCTTCGATGCGGTGCGCGAGTATGCCGGGGTCGACCTGGAACATATCTCCGAGGCCGAAGAGGCTCGGGAGGTGGTCGCACAATTGAAGCTTGACCTTGACGACAGCGCCGGCTACGGAAAAATTTGCGACGAACTTTTGAAAACCTATGTCATTCCGGAACTGATCTCGCCGACGTTCATAACCGATCATCCGCTGGAACTTTCACCTCTGGCGAAAGGGAAAAGAGGGAATCCGCGATTGACCGAAAGGTTCCAGCCCTACATGGGAGGATTGGAATTAGGGAACGCTTTCTCAGAGTTAAACGATCCGCTGGAACAGAGGGCCAGATTTGAAGAACAGATGAAACTCCGCGAACGAGGAGACGAAGAAGCGCAGCGCCTGGATACGGACTTCATCACCGCCCTCGAATACGGTATGCCTCCGGCAGGCGGTCTCGGGATAGGCATCGATCGCCTGGTCATGTTGCTTACCGACTCGCCCACCATAAAAGACGTCATACTGTTCCCCCAACTAAGAACGATTCCCGACGAGGCCGACGAGGAGTGATACATGCGGTTTGAGCTGTTTGTGGGATTCCGATATCTGCGCGGCAAGCGCAAGAATAGCTTCATCTCGCTTATCACACTTTTCTCCATTTTCGGCGTTATGATCGGAGTGATGGCACTGATCGTTGTTCTCGGCGTGATGACGGGTTTCGACAAGAAACTTTTCGAGACGGTGCTTGGCACGACCTCCCATATTGTGGTCAGTCGTGAGGGCGGCATACGCGACTATGAGGAATTGATAGAGGAGATAAGGAACGTTCCGGAGGTCGTTGAAGCAGCGCCGTTCTTTGCGGGGCAGGTGCTTATTCGTTCGAATGAAAACGTGCTCGGCGCCGCGATACGCGGCGTCATACCGGAGGAAGAGCAGAAGGTGTCCGATTTTGCCGAATATCTGACCGGAATGCTGGTCGATGACGGCATCGTATTGGGCACAGAACTTGCAAGAAAACTCCAGGTGATACCGGGTGAGTACGTCACGGTCATATCGCCCTATTTCGTGTCTACGCCGATGGGCGAGGTGGCATATAAGAAAACTCTTGCAGTGACGGGACTTTACACCTCCGGGATGTACGATTACGATTCTACATATTCTTTTGTCACGCTCTCGCAGGCGCAGCGTCTTTTCGGGGTTGAAGGAACAATAGCGGGCATCGAGGTCAAGATCGGCGACCCGTTCAGGGCCGGCATTGTTGCCTCCACGATATCGAGAGAACTCGGCGGAGATCTTTGGGCAAGAAGCTGGATGGAGCTGAATCGGACTTTCCTTGCCGCGCTGAGGCATGAGAAGATTATCATGGCGGTGATTCTCATCCTCATTATCGTCGTCGCCGCTTTCAATATCGCAAGCACCCTTATAATGGTAGTTATGGAGAAAACGCGGGATATCGGCATATTGAAATCTATCGGGGCCTCCGGCCCAAGCATTATGACCATTTTTGTCGTGGACGGACTTATGGTAGGAGGCATCGGAACGTTTCTCGGCGTCATATTCGGATATGCACTTGCTAATTCGCTCGATTCGGTGGTAAACTTTATGGGAAGGGTTTTCGGACTCGAATTGTTTCCGAGTACGATCTACTACTTTGACAAGATACCGGTTAATACGAGCGTCTTCGACACGTGTTGGATTGCAGGGAGCGCGATTGTTCTGAGTCTCGTGGCTTCTCTCTATCCGGCCTGGCAGGCGTCGAGGCTTAATCCTGTCGAGGCACTGCGTTATGAGTGATCCAATCGTCGCTAAAGGCCTTGTTAAAGGATACCGGTCAGGCAGCGGTAAGCTGGAGGTGCTGAAAGGGATAGATCTCGTCATTGAACCCGGAGAACTTGTGGCGATTCATGGCCCATCCGGAGTGGGGAAAAGCACCCTGCTTCATATTCTGGGCACACTTGACAGGCCGACGGGCGGAACGCTGAAGTATGGTGAATTGGATATAGGCAGCCTGAGCGATAGGGTGCTGGCCAGAATTCGCAATGAGCGTATCGGCTTCATATTTCAATTCTATCATCTGCTGCCTGAATTCACCGCATTCGAGAACGTACTCCTGCCGGCGATGGTGAAGGGTGAACAGCTCGAGGAAGCAGGCAAACGGGCGCGCCGGTTGCTGGACGAAGTCGGGTTGAGCGAAAGGGAGACTCATAAGCCCGACGCTCTTTCGGGGGGCGAACAGCAGAGGGTCGCAATCGCGCGGGCATTCATTAACCGTCCCGAGGTGGTTTTTGCCGATGAACCGACCGGCAATCTCGACGAGGAAAACAGTAGAGAGATATATAATTTAATAAAAAGGTTGAATGAA
>CAYZZY010000231.1:0-3539 GCA_964482745.1 uncultured bacterium | reverse complement strand
GAGTTCCCTTTCTGCTGAAAGATCTGGGCGCCTTTTGCGCGGGCGTTCCGCAGACGGGTGGATCGGCTTTTCTCAAAGACTTCGTGCCCGATCACGATACCGAACTCGTGGTGAGACAGAAACTCGCAGGCCTTATTATTTGCGGAAAAACGAACACGCCGGAAGCGGGAATCCTTCCAACGACCGAGCCGCACTTATTCGGCCCATGCCGCAACCCGTGGAATACCGATCATTCGACCGGAGGCTCCAGCGGCGGCTCGGCCGCGGCAGTGGCCTCAGGCATGGTTCCCTTCGCGCACGCCAACGACGGCGGCGGCTCAATTCGTATTCCGGCTTCATGCTGCGGGCTCTTCGGCATAAAGCCCACCCGCGCGCGTAATCCGCTTGGCCCCGACCTGGGCGAAATGATGAGCGGATTTGTCAGCGAACATGCAGTTACCCGTTCGGTGCGCGACAGCGCGGCACTGCTCGACGCCACCGCCGGTCCCGACATCGGCGATCCCTACTGGGCGCCGCCGCAGGAGCGCCCGTTCCTCCAGGAGGTAGGCGCCGACCCCGGGAAGCTCCGCATTGCCTTCACGACCGAGGCGGCAACAGGCGCGGAGGTGCATAAGAACTGCGTCGAGGCCGTTCATGACGCGGCAAAGCTGTGCGCCGACCTGGGGCACGAGGTGACCGAAGCCACCCTGGAAGTAGACGCCGTCATGATAAACCAGGCATTCACGGTCATCTACACGGCAGGCGGGGCAGGTTTTTTCATTGAGAGCATGGCAATGATAACGGGCAAAGAGCCCACGCCTGACCAGTTCGAGCCGCTTACGTGGGCCCTGTACGAGATGGGCAAAGAGCAGTCCGCGACGACATACCTGCTTTCCCTCACACTCCTCCATCAGATTTCGCGCCAGATCGAACGCTTCATGCTGGATTATGACATATTGCTGACGCCCACGCTCACAGAACCGCCGCCCCCGATCGGGACATTCGACTCACCCCCGGACAACCCAATGTACGGCCTGCTGCGCGCGGCGGAGTATGCGCCGTTTACGCCCATCTGCAATTTCACCGGCCAGCCCGCCATGTCGGTTCCGCTCTACTGGAACGATGCAGGCCTTCCGGTGGGAACGCATTTCATCGGACGCTTCGGCGACGAGGCGACGCTGTTCCGCCTCGCAGCCCAACTCGAGGAGGCACGCCCCTGGGCCGCCAAAAAGCCGCCTGTATCGGCTTAAAAACATTGCGGCATTAATAAAAATCGGGACAATCTGAGAGAGATTTTATTGCCGGCTTTCCTCTACATGTGAGGAGAGCCGGCTTTCTTATGGGCAGGGCTCTCGCGAGGACCGAAACAATCAGCGGCCACCCTCGATCGCGACTTCATAATGAACGGTATAATGACCGAGGGTTGAATCGATTCGTTCACGGATTTCGTCTTCATTCGCGCCCGTGCGGGGTTTGACGGTTACGAAGGCGATGGTGCCGTGGACCTTGTCTTCCCTGACGGTGACATCGACCGATTCAGCCAGGTCGGAGAGGCTTTCAAGCTCGGCATCGAAGACTTCTTTGATGGCATGGTAGCGCAATGACGGTTTGAATATCTTTCCGACCGCCGTCATCGGCATCGGATCGACAACGCTTATCTTTTTGGGGAAAGCGGCCCTTTCGGCGATGTGTTCCCGGCAGTAGGCCTCGACTTCCTCCATATCGAGATTCGCTCCGGGTTTCGGCATGACATAGGCGACCGGCACTTCGCCGGCATGTCTGTCGGGCCGACCGACCGATGCGGCGAGCGCGACACCATCGATTTTATACAGCACTTCCTCAATCACCGCCGGATCTATGTTGTGGCCGCCTCGAATAATCAGCTCTTTCTTTCTTCCGGTAAGCCAGAAGTATTCATCTTTGTCCATCCGGGCCATATCGCCGGTATTGAGCCAGTCTCCATCTACCCACGCGCCCTTGTCGTGAACCTCTTCGACGTACCCTTTGAAAACGTTCGGCCCGCGCATCACAATCACACCGATCTCGTCGACTTTACAGTCACGCACATACTTGCCTTCCTCGTCGAGTATGACCGTTTTCATTTCCTGATAGGGGATTCGCAGGCCGACCGACCCGACCTTGCGCTCGCCGTCGCGAGGGTTGCATGATGAAACGACGGTGGCCTCCGTGAGTCCATACCCCTCAATCAGCTTAAGACCGGTCTTTTCCTGAAATGCCCGGAAGATCTGCACCGAAAGCGGGGCAGCGCCACACATGGCGAATCGTAGCCCCGAAAGATCGATCCCTTCGATCGGGACATCAAGCAGCATCGAAAGCACCGTCGGCACCGTCATAAATGACTCGGCTTTGTATCGCTCGGCGATTTTAAAAAAATTCTGGATTATGCCGACGTCGCGATAGCCGGTGGGACTGAGCAGCACGACCGACCCTCCCACCGAGAACGGCGCGAGACCTGTGAGAAGCGGCGCGTTGGCGTGGAACAAGGGCAGTCCGCACAGCATAGTGCTTCCCATCGAGATGTCAAGCCCGAGCGAACAGGCGACCGCCGAACTCATTTCGTTCATATGCGTGCGCATCGCAAGTTTTGGTGTGCCCGTGGTACCGCCGGTATGGTACATCGAACAGACTTCATCGGGCTCTATCTCCCGGGTAAAGTCGAGCTTTTCAGAATCGTACTTATCTATCACCTCGTCATATCCATAAATGCCGGCGCTTTCATCTGAAGAACCCATTATGCTCACGATTGCTTCAAGAGTCGGAACATCTTTGCGAATCGCTTCCACTTTCTGCCATATATCGGTGCCGGGATATTCTCCGAGCGCAACAAGAATTTTGGATCGGGCCGCATTCATGATGTCGCGTATCTGGGCGGGCTCGAGCAAAGGGTTGATCGGGTTCGCGATTCCCGCGGTCTCGGCCCCCCACACCGTGAAATGGGTCTGCGGAAGGTTCGGAAGAATATAGGTAACGACATCGCCGGGACCGACACCGAGATCGCGGAAAAGGTTTGCCGATTGTGTGATTCGCCCGACAAATTGTCGATATGATATCTCCATGGGTGTTTCCCACATCTCGCCCGACATGAGGAAATATATCGCGACCGCATCGGGGTCTTCGCTTGCGCCTTTCTTGATCATTTCATATGTGCTTTTTGTCGTAACCCGTTCCTCAAGAGGAACAGACTCATGTTTTTTTATATCGTCGATATTACGGATGATGACTTTTTCCATTTTTTGCTATTCCTTGTTATAAGCCATGGGCCCGAAATCGCAGGTCGAAAATTCGCCTTATCCTATGACATGGGTATGATGAAGTCAAGCGGTGCAGAAGGCGTCGCCCATACAGGCTCTGCAATAAACAGATCAATCCCTTTTCTCGGGGCCGGGTGCAGCCCCTTCTATACTACTTACCTTTAAGTTCATGAGCTTTTGTCGTGATTCTTGCGCGATTCCCTCTGTAAATCCAACAGATGCAATTTGCTCAGGGCGACGGGGACTGTCCCTATTTACGGAATCCCGTTTTTTGGATTCGTAGAATAG
>CAYZZY010000230.1:0-3555 GCA_964482745.1 uncultured bacterium | reverse complement strand
TATTCTACGAATCCAAAAAACGGGATTCCGTAAATAGGGACAGTCCCCGTCGCCAAAAACAGGTTGCATCTATTGGATTCACAGATGGCATCGCATGAAAATCGCGACAAAAATTCGAAATCAGGGGGAAGTGGTATAGGCCATTCTATTCCAGACGCAAGCCCTGGTGTGAGCCGCGGCGTTTCATTTCGGCGTCGATGGCGGCGATGGTCCTGCGCTTCTCCGTCGCCCATGTGGGCGCCAGCAGAATCGAGCGCGGGCCGTCGGCGGTGAGCCTCTGGATGGAAATATCCGGCGGTATGGATTCGAGAAAATCGCAGGCCAGGTTCACATATTCATCGAATTCAAGTGGCTTGAAGCGGCCTTCGAGCAGGTCCTTCTCCAGCGGTGTATCCTTGAGCACGTGCATCAGGTGAATCTTCAGGCTGTCGATGCCCATCTCCCCCACTGCTTTCGCGGTGGCCATCATGTCGTCATGCGATTCTCCCGGGAGCCCCAGTATCACGTGGACGCATATTTTCAGCCCGCGTCGCCTGGTCCTTTCGAGCGCGTCCAGAAAAACGGCATAATCATGGCCGCGGTTGACAAGCTCAAGGGTCGCATCGTGTATGGATTGCAGGCCGTACTCGACCCACACCTCAAGGGATTCCTTGTAGCTCTCGATCAGGTCGAGCACCGGCTCGGGCACGCAGTCGGGACGTGTGCCCACTGATAATGCGACGATATCCTCGAACTCCAGCGCGGTATCATAGCATCTTCGCAGCGTGTCGATGGGAGCATACGTGTTCGTGTACGCCTGGAAATAAGCGATAAACTTCTCGGCCTTGTAGCGCTCGCGCATGAACGCCATTCCCTGCTCGATCTGTTCCTTGATGGGCCGCGGCGAGCGCCGGCTGTTGGCGCTGAACCCCATGTTGTTGCAATACGTACAACCGCCCCAGCCGAGTTTTCCGTCTCGGTTCGGACACGTGAAGCCGGCGTCAATCGTGACCTTGTATACCCTGCAGCCGAAGCGCTCTTTAAGGTACTCGCTGAACTGGTAATAAGGCTTTGTTTTCTGAATAATTCGCTGCATTCATACCACCTATTACTAAGTATAAACCATCGCGTCCCGTATTTCCAATGCATCCGAGACGTATTGGACAAGATTCTGCAATGCGAACTCGGAGACCTTTCCTATGCGTGTTGTCCGAGTTCCGCAAAAATCCTCTGTGGGAGTGAATCGCGATTCGATAACGTCACCTCGATCAACTCCACATCGGGCTTCTGTTTGATGGAATCGGCGAACGGATTGGATTTGAGCATAATGACGGCGACCGTTGGATTCGCTGAATCGAAAGCCCTTCTCACCGATTCGCGAAATTTTCCCGAGAAAAGCTCCATCTTGCCTATCTCGTCAATTATGACCGTTTTATTGCGCTGGATCGCATCTTCAATAGAGGAGACCGCCAAAAAATCAATCGCCTCGATGTCGACCCCATATCTACCCACCCGGAACCTGCTTTTCTTCTTCACGCGCGAGAGCACGGCGCGGCGTCCGTCCAGCGTAATAATGTCGAAGCCGGTCCGCCTGCCGCCAGCCCTGGTTTCTTCAGTGTAGAACCCGGCGGCGTCCGGACCGAGGAGCCGCGCGACTTCTCTGATCACAGTCGTCTTGCCGATTCCGGGAACACCCGTCAGCAGAACCTTCGCGGGCATGGCGCCCTCACCGTCCCCTGGTTCGACGGGACGACGACTCTCCGTTGCGAATGTATTCCCGTAAGAACCGACCCGTATAAGAGTTCTTCTCCGCCATTATTTGTTCGAGAGAGCCGGAGGCGACGACGTATCCCCCTTCATCTCCCCCCTCCGGCCCCAGATCAATAATGTGGTCGGCGCATTTTATGACTTCCATATTGTGCTCTATCACGACAACCGAGCTTCCCATGTCGACAAGGGTGTTGAAGCAGTCGATCAGCCTGCCGATGTCATGGAAATGGAGACCCGTCGTCGGTTCGTCGAAAATAAAAAGGGTGCGCGAGGAATCGCCCTTTGCAATGTGTGTGGCAAGTTTCAGCCGCTGCGCCTCACCGCCCGAAAGCGTCGTCGCGGGCTGGCCCAGCCTGAGATAGCCAAGCCCCGTGTCGGCGAGCACCTGCAGCCGCCTCCTCACCGGAGCGGACCCTGCAAAAAAAGCAAGGGCCTCTTTGACCGTCATGTTGAGCACGTCGTAAATGGTCTTGTCCTTGTAGCGAACCTCCAGCACCGACGGTTTGTATCTCTTCCCGTCGCATGCGTCGCAGGTGATATACACGTCGGCGAAAAACTGCATTTCCACCTTGAGCGCCCCCTCACCCTTGCATTTGGCGCATCGCCCGCCATGGACGTTGAACGAGAAATCGCTCGGCGTAAACTGGCGGAGGCGGGCCGACACGGTGGACGCGAACAGGCTGCGTATCTCCCCGAATGCCTGCATGTAGGTCACGGGATTCGAACGCGGCGTCCGCCCGATGGGAGATTGGTCCACCATCACCACCCCGTCGATATGCTCGATTCCGAGAATGGCGTCATGTTCTCCGGTTTTTGCAGTCGAAATCCCTTTCTGCCTGCATATCGCCCGATACAACACGTCTTCGACAAGTGTGCTCTTCCCCGAACCCGAAACACCGGTGATACAAACAAAACTGGAGAGAGGGACGGCGACCTCGATGTCCTTGAGATTGTGCTCGCGGGCGCCGATGACCCGCAAGGAATGTCGAGACCGGCGGCGCCGGGTCCGGAGATGCCCCACCTTTCTCCGGCCGCTGAGATACTGGCCCGTCAACGATTTCCGAGAGCGTTTCAGGCGGGCGACCGGTCCCTGGAACACGATTTCTCCGCCGTTCTCGCCCGCTCCCGGCCCGATGTCCACAATCTCGTCCGCCGCCGAGATCATATCCGCGTCATGCTCGACCACGAGCACCGTGTTGCCGGAATCGCGTAATTTCTCAAGAATGTCGATCAGCCTCGCGTTATCGCGCGGATGCATCCCGATACTCGGCTCATCCAGGATATACAGCGTTTCCACCAGTCCCGATCCCAGGCACGAAGCGAGATTGATCCGCTGGGCTTCCCCGCCGGAGAGCGTGCGCGTGAGCCGGTCGAGCGTGAGGTAATCCAGTCCGACATCTATCAAATACCCCAGGCGATCCCCTATTTCCTTGAGGAGCAGGCGGGCGACGTCCTGCTGCTGCTTCGAGAGCTTGAGGTTTTGCAGGAATTCAAGAGCATGCCTGATGCGCTTCGCGCAGACGTCGGCGATGGTGTGATCCTGAATCTTGATCGCGAGCGCTTCAGGCCTCAGACGCGAGCCCCCGCATTCATGGCACGTGGTATACCCGCGGAACCTGCTCAGCAATACCCGCACGTGGACCTTGTACTTCTTCTTTTCAAGCAGTGAGAAGAACCCCCGGATGCCCGGAAAGTAGTCTTCACCGTCCATGAGGAGACGCAGGTGCTTATCCGATAAATCCTTGAACGGCCTGTCCAGCGGGAGATCGTGTTTCGGAGCGATCACCCTCAATTCCGACATCGGCC
>CAYZZY010000229.1:0-3557 GCA_964482745.1 uncultured bacterium | reverse complement strand
TATTCTACGAATCCAAAAAACAGGATTCCGTAAATAGGGACAGTCCCCGTCGCCCTGAATAAATTGTATCTGTTGGATTTACAGATGGCATCGCATAAAAATCACGACAGGAATTCATGAAAACAGATAAGGCCAACAAAGAGACGTTTCATACAATAGAGGTTGACGGGAATCATGCCCGTATCAACATGGATGTCGCTCATCTGCCGGTTGTCGGGCAGAAGGAATATGTGCTCCTCTCCCACTACGTGGATCTGCTGAATGAGATAACGCCCCTCGGGAATCTCGACTCGATCGATGTGACCGCTGCCCTCTACGGCAATCCGAACGAGGAGGAAATCCGGGAAATCGAGCGGCAGATGAGGAGAGACTGGGACAGCCTCGCGCTGCATCAGGACGAGCTGATGCATGTCGGCCTGCTCTCGGGAGTGCTGGATTTTGCCTGGCTTGCCGGCTGCATTGTGCTGGCCGTGCTGAAGCCGTTGCTGCTTCCCATCCTGCTGCCGTATATAGCGTTCAACCTGGTACAGACATATGCGCGCACGAAGAAGCTGGCGGTCGCGGCCAAGATAAAAGATTGCGCGTGCGAAATCGCTAACAGCGTAGAGATAGTAAAGGGAAACAATGAAAGCCTTGCCGCACGGGTGAATCCCGTCGTCGAGATGTTCGACAGGATCGACGGCAGCACGCAGGACATCTACCTCAAACTCGCGGCAAAGGCCGACGAGATGAATCTCGAATCGGTCAAACGATACTATGGAGGCCAGTACGAGGACAGCAAACCGCGCCGCGGAATCTTGAGGAGCATACTCGCGTTCCTGAAAATCGCGTTCACGGATGAAGACGCCAGGCGCCTCCGCATCCCGGACAAGGCAGCCCGCAAGACGCCCCTGCTCAAACAGAGCAACCAGCGGCGTTCCATCGAACTGATCGTGCTGCCGACGCGGGAATCGTACGAGATATATCTGTCGGACGAGCTTTCGGACGGTGAATGGATGCCGTCGAGTCATATGCCGCCCTCGCTTCATCCGGTGGCACACCTTGTCAGCGAATCGAAGGTGGAGATCAGCAACTCCATTCGCGTTCCCGAAAAGCTCGATGTCGAGGAGATACGGGCGAAGCTTTCCCAGAGTCTGTACATAACGGCTTATTCTCGGAGCAAATTTCATGCGATGAAGCTCGGCCAGCTCATCTCGTTCGAAAAACGGCAGATCCCGATCGTGCTTATTGTGATAGGAATTCTTCACATGATCTTCGGCATGTTCAAGGGCCCGTTCTTCATCTCCCCTATTCTCGTGTTCGGCGCCGCCACGTTTGCGGCTAGCCTGCTGTTGAGTCGAAGCGTAAAGAAGCATTTCTCCAATATCGCGATGGGATTCGACATGATCTTCGAGGATTTCTCAAATCCGGCATTGATCGAGGACGAGAAACTGGCGGAACTCAACGGGCTCGTGAAGGATCCCTCGAATCTTGTGGATGCCTACACGGAGACATTCCACAGAGCGCTCCATTTCGGCTGGAACAGGATCGCTGACACGTACCAATCCAAAGCGGTATTCCACCAGAGAGAATTCAAGGAGCCCGGCGACTGCATTATGAGGCTTGAAAGATGATAGACCTGTTTGACAAATATCCTCCGATCAAAGAGCTGAACACATTCAAGCGTTATTCCGATCTCGAGGCCGCGGTTCTGGATCTGCGCGACCACCTGCGCGTCGAAGAGGTCGCACGCTCAAAAATGGGGCGGCCGATTTACGCCCTCAAGGCGGGCCCATCCGAAACGGACAGCCGTGTTCTCCTCAGCGCCGCAAATCACGGCCGCGAAGACGCGCCGCCGCTGGCGCTTGTCATGATGGCGCGGAAACTCGCGCGGCCAAACAGATCGCTCGGACGTATCCTCGAGAACGTGCAGTTCACGCTGCTGCCGTGCCTCGATCCCGACGGCTATGATTGCCGCGGCGTAAAATGCGTCGACCCGATCGGCAATACCGAGATTCGGGAAGATTATTCCGAAAGCAGTTGGGAGGACATCAACTCGGTCTGGTGCCGCGCCGATGAATTCCTGCCGCCCGAAACGCAGGCGCTCAAGAAATATATGCTGGATTTGCGCGCCTCGCTTGCGCTCGATCTACACGAGACGCTGTTCTTCAGGCCGGGCGTCAGGTTTCAACTGCCGCAGCAATGGCGATTCCTTCCGAATAATTTCGAAGTGACGGTTATCGAATTCATCCCCGAGGCGCAGCGCGAACTGGGAGAAACCGTCGGCGCAAGGATCATAGAGAACCTGAAGCAGAACTATTATGTTCCGCGCAAGGTGAGCAAGATCGGGCAGTTGATGAGGAAAATCTTCGTGCCGATTCCCCAGACCATAACAAAAAGTGAAGGCCGCGAGATCTCGGGACCGTTGCTGACCGAATTCAGGAAGGGAAGGATGGTCCTCACCGATTGGCTTACACTCTCGCTGGGGATTCCGTCCTACACGTTTGAGACCTTCTTCTCTCCACTTGAATATCGTGTCGGCGCGCATATAGCGGGCGTCGAGGGCGCAATCCAGGCGTTCGTCGGGCTGAGCCCTCAAGCTCCTTCGTTACGGTTGTTCAAGAAAATGCCGCTGCCAAAAAAGAAGAGCTTCTTCCTTGAGAGCACGAAGGAGGCGGTGGAACTGCTCGGTGAGGATTGCCGGATAATGACGCACAGGAAGGACGGCGCGTTCGCGCGCGAGAGATTGATCGCATGGAACGACATGCGAGAGCTTGTGTTCAGGCGAGGATGGTTCCGCAGGATCGCGGTGTTGGAACGGATTTAGCCGGGACCGGTCTGTGGAGGCCGTTTGGTTGGCCATAATGCGGGAAGGGCATTGCCGGATCCGGGGGGGGAAGGAATCGGTCCGACAATGCCCTTGCGCTTCATGGTTCGTGGCTACACGATCTCTCAGAGATAGTGTGTTTTCCCGCTTTTGGCGCATTGCGCCGTCGTGGTACTGCTTATACTGGGGTTGTTGTCCAGATTCTTTCTACTTCTCCTCATCAGACATTTCCAGGCTCGCCTTTTGTGCCGGCGAGCTTCTCAATAGGATCTATATACAATCTCGCCCGGTCGCTTCTCGATGCGACGCAGAACGAAATGCTCACCTGAATCGGTCGCCTATCGTCCACGGCGGTCTGATGAAAGCTAATTATGGCCCACTCCCGAAGAGGCTGATTGCTCCGGCTTCCTTTTCTGCGGATGGACAATTTCTTTCTTCAAGGATCCGATAAGTTTGTCCAGTTCCTGCATCTGATTCGAATCGAGATGGACCGGATCTATGCTATGTTCTTCTTTATCTATTCTTTCAGGCATCGTAAATCACTCCTTTTCGCGCGTTCTTCCATCGGCTGTGAGCCGATTGCTACAGGATTCAAAAACCGACCAGTTGGTTTGTAGGTTGCCAAAAAAAAATCATTAGTTCACGCCTTCCAATAACAGCAACCTAAGGCTCTTGAATAGCACCGACAGATCAATGTGCTCAGGGTCCAAATGCGCCATCATCGTTGTGCCTTGCAAACTGCCGATCAGCA
>CAYZZY010000228.1:0-3564 GCA_964482745.1 uncultured bacterium | reverse complement strand
GCTGGTTTTTTACACACGAAGCCAAAGACATGGCCCATGAGGCATTGAATAAGGCTAAATCAGAATCCGGGCTTTAGTATTTTAATAACTTTTGACCGCATGGTGAGTTATAAAGTTATTAAAGAGCGTCCCGCTCAACGCGCTTAATGCGCGGGCGTTGAGCCTTACCCCTTCCGCCGTAAGCAAGTCGGTAGCCAAAGGTCGAGAAGGCGAACTTGCCAGAGTAATTGAAAGTTATCTGATGACGCTGCTTGAGAGACAGACAGAGACTGTGTAGCCCCAGAAAAAATGCTTTATTCATCTTTTCACGAGCGTCCCTAACTTCCCACACTGGTCTGGATACTACCGCGGATATCATCAAAGAAGGGCGTCCGGCCCTGCTCAACGCAGGTCGCCGCATAAAGGTACATTGCTGCCGACCAGGTCTGCCAGTCCTGCCCCTGCGGCGTGCCGTCCTGGGCGCGGAACCACTCATTAAAACCAAAGGCCACCGGCTTTTCCCTGGCGGGACTCACCAGTTTGGTCAGGGCCTGTAGTCTCTTCCTAGCTAGCCTGTGCCCGCCCGCCGCGACCAGGGCCGCCACATAGAAGCCGCAGACAAAGGGCCAGACACCGCCGTTGTGATATTCTCCGGGCCGGTTATAACTGGCGTACCTGGGCTGCCAGTCGGGGTCTTCCGGGCGGATGTAGGGAAAGAAGTTCGGAGGAAGATCCAGAGCCAGTTCGCCGCGATCCCGCAGCACTCCACACTCTCGCTCGATCCACGTTACCAGCGCCCGCGCCCTGGTGGGGGAGGCGATGCCGGAGAGGATCACCAGAGAGTTTCCCAGCAGGTCGAACCGTTCACTTCCGTACACCTTATAGGACCAAAGGGCATAATAGGGTTTGCGGCGAAGTTTCAGACCTTCGTGGACGTGCCGATGTTTGACTTCGGCTGTGATCGTGAATCGAGTCATTAACTGCCGCAGACGCGAGGCCTTTTCGTGCTCATTGAACAACCGCAGGTAACTGTAAACGATAGTGTTGACATAAAGCCCGTATCCAGCGACCCACTGCTCGTCGCGCCAGTCGCTTGTGGGCAGTTGGGCCACCATCACGCGGTCTTCGGGGCTTTGATAGTCCATCCATCTCATGCCCCTGTCAGCCGCTTCGGCGAGGAAGTCCGACTCGCCGGTGGCCCTGCGAAAGCACCCAAGGGTCAGCAGGAACAGTGGCGTGGTGTCGCTGGCTCCCCGATCCTCAGGGTCGTGAACCAGGGACGAGATATGCCCCAGGTTAGACTGGTTCTTCGCCAGAACCTCCAGGACGCGACGAAGCCGTGATATAAGCCGTTCGTTACCGGATGCGAGGATGCCGAGACCGGCGATCATGAGGTCACGCGTGTAGGGCTCGGGATAGCCCCATCCGGCGGTTCGTGGTAGGCCATAGTATGGCCCACGGGCGTTATGGAGAAGAACCTCCAGTGCCGCGTTCTTGGCCTCGGTTGTGGGGTCGCTTCGTTGTTTCTTCATATCAGGATATCCCCAGACGGTCAGTCACTATTTGAACGAACTTTCTTGCTACAACACGGTAGTCAAAGAGCTCGACGACTCTCTTACGCGCCGCCTGGCCGAAATTCTGTCGCAGTTGGGCGTCGGCCATGAGGTCCATCATATAGTTGGCGATATCGTGAATGCTGGCGCGATAATCCGCTGTGCGAGCCTTCTTGAAGACCACGCGGTGCCCGGGCTCGTATCCTTCGTCTTGGCCAAGGGTGGTTTCCTTGAGCCGTATCTCCTGGGCGACTCCGGCCAGGAAGGCGGTCTTGCCGTGGACCAGCGTGTCCAGCATGGCCATGGCCTTGATGCCGATGACGGGTTTGCCGCACGCGCCGGCCTCTACCTGGGGCATGCCGAAGCCCTCCAGTCGCGACGGCGCCGCGTAAATGTCGCAGGCCGCCATCAGGTAGGGCATGAAGTTCCGCGAGAGCTTGCTGGCAGTGAAGACCACGTTCTTCTCGATTCCAAGGTGAGTGGCCAACTGCATGTCGTGGAGGTTCTGCTGCTCGGTCCTCGGCTGGGGCCAGACCTTGCAGACATATTTCCAATCGGGGGCCTTGGTATCTATGATTGCCAGGGCCTGCATGACTTCTTGTGCGCCCTTTGATGCCGCATCTCCACCCACTGTCAGGATCATGATCTGGTCGCCGGCAACCCCCAGCGTTTCGCGGACGGCCAAGACTTTCGGGGCATCCCGATCCCTCGGAATGAACGCATCGGTATCACAGCCTACAGGCAAGACTTCGATCTTGCCGGCATCCAATCCGTCACGCACGTACACCTTCTTGACCCAGTTGGACGTAACCAGGATCAGAGGCAAAGCGTTCAGAATCTCCAGATAGTTCCCCAAGTACCCATCCGCGACCAACCATGGCACCGGTTGCACGCCGTAGCGTTGTGGGTGAAGCACAAGATGCGACGTGTGGCCCCAATAACCTATGCCGACGACCACGTCGGGCTCAAACCAGCGGTAGTACCATTCTTTCTCCTGCGCGGATTCTAAGTTGACCGCGCAGACATCCACGCCTATTTCTTTCAGGCCCTTGTAGAGCAGGTCGCCCTGGGTAGCCAACCCGCCCGGCGACGGGGGGTAGTCATACAACACCAGCACTTTCATCGGATATCCTCCTCACCCGGGCTTTCCCATCTGCGGAAAGCCTCAGGGGAAATACATGCGCATAGTTCAAATGAGTCTTCATCGTATCCGTACACTTCCCGGACAATTCGTCGTTTCTCGGAAAGTTGCTCCTCGCTCAGCTCGACGATTATATCAGCCTGGGGATCCGCGCAACATGTCTTGGTGCCTGCATCGCAATTGTAAGCGAATGTCCAAAGATCCTTGCATTCCAGGACTCCGTCATTGATCAGGTCAAGCACTTCGGCGTGCACTTCCTTGTGTCTTTGATGCCCGTATTCACCATTACTGCCATGTGTGATGCAAAGGCCCCAGGGTATTTGGGGTAAATGATCCCTGATTCGTCTGCCGATTTCCATTCGGCTGTTGATTGGCTTGAGCGGGTCGCCGTCATCGAGGTCGGTGATGAACCCTCTGACGCCTATCAGAGTGCAGACAGACTTGAATTTCGGGTACCGGTCCGGATCGTCTTTGCGAGACAGGCTCAAGACGGTCCATTCCCATTCGGGATGCAGCAGAATGAGACCTCCACTCCAGATAACCTCGTCATCGGGGTGGGCTACGATAATGGCGGCATTCATGGCGTTTCGCCTTCAACATGAAAATATATTCCATCCGCAATACAAGCAGCGTACGCACATTCAGGCAAACAAAGCGTTTTCCGCCTGATTGCGTTTCACGCCGTTGCGCACGTTTGGACCTACAGGACGATTCCCGCCCATTGGTTCAGGGCACGCTGCGTGTTGCTGACCGCAGGAATATCGGTAAAGTCATTAAGTTCTTCGATGGCCAGGGGCGACGCCCAGCACAGGCCTGAAATAGCATGGGGAACCAAACCGAATTTATTCCGCAAAATATCGACGCCCGCTATGGCTCCCAGAGCATCGTGGG
>CAYZZY010000227.1:0-3599 GCA_964482745.1 uncultured bacterium | reverse complement strand
GCGTCCAGCCATGCCGCTTGCTCATTTTGTTCTTCCCGAGAAAGCCCAAAAATGCGCTGCACCGCAAAGGAATGGAGGCCGAAAGAACAGGTTTCTCGGGGCCGTGTGGAAAGATAAGGAGATCTCTCCCGGTGACAGTTGCAAAGCTGCCACCCTGTTGCTATAATAACTCCGCATTGATATAGGTGAGATTAATCCGAGTAAGCTTCTCATGGTTTCTTCAATAATTTCAGGGGCGTCTTTGCTCCGATATCATCTCCGGGATCCCTCAAAACAAAAATGCAAACCTATGGAGAAAAACCAATGAAACAGGGTTGCCGCGCAAGCCTGCTTATTGCCCTCCTTGTGACGTTTATTTTTGGGATGGGCATGCTGGCGATCTTTCTTTTTGTTCTCAACGGGCAGGGCAACACGTTTGCATTTGCCTCTCGCGATAGAGTTGCCCTGATCGACATTGAAGGCCCCATCTTCGATATTGATGAGCCTTTGAGCCAGCTAAAGGGATACATAAAAAATCCTTCGGTTAAGGCGCTGGTTGTTCGCATAAACAGTCCCGGAGGCTCTGTGGCGCCCTCACAGGAGATGTTCGAGGAACTGAAGAGGGCAAAGGATAAAGGCAAGAAGGTCGTTGTCTCGATGGGATCGGTTGCAGCCTCGGGTGGATATTATATTGCCTGTGCAGCCGACGAAATCTACGCAAATCCCGGAACGATAACCGGCAGCATCGGTGTCATTGCCGAATTCCCGAACTTCGAGGGCTTGATGGACAAAGTGGGAGTACGATTCGAGACCATAAAGACAGGTAAGTTCAAGGATACCGGTTCGGCGTTTCGCCCGATGACTCCCGAGGAGAATCAGCTTGTGCTGGATATGTTGCTCGACGTGTACGAACAGTTCGTCGAGGCGGTCGCCGAAAGCCGACAAATGCCGATAGAGGAAGTCAGGAAGTATGCCGACGGCCGCGTATTCAGCGGACGACAGGCACTGGAGTACGGGTTTGTCGATGCGCTGGGCACCCAGAGTGATGCCATTAGGCGCGCGGCGACGCTCGCGGGAATCAAGGGCGAGCCCCGGGTTTTGAAGAAGGTTAAGCGTGGCTTCCCGTTCGGACATTTTGCCGAGAATATGCTGGGAAAATATCTGTCGCTGGCACGGCCGGATTACATCCCCGTGCTGTACTTGCTTCGTTGATCGGATAAACGATGGGCAAGAAGGACAATCAAGAAAAATTCCTCGACGTCACCCGCAGGCCGAAGCAGGCGCGAATACGATATTATGACGAAGGCGTGAGCGCCTATCTCAAAGAGATATCACGCCAACCCTTGCTCTCATTTGAGGAAGAGGTTGCGCTTGCCAAGCGCATTGGCAAAGGGGAAGAGGAGGCGCGAAAGATCCTGATAACCTCGAACCTTCGATTGGTTGTCAGCGTTGCCAACAAGCATCTTCATTACGGCCTGCCATTGCTCGATTTGATCGAGGAGGGCAATCTCGGCCTCATCAAGGCCGTAGACAAATACGACTACACCAAGGGGTATAAGTTCAGCACTTATGCCACCTGGTGGATACGTCAGGCCATCTCCCGCTTTCTCGCGAACTACGGGCGCACGATTCGCCTGCCTGTCTACATGACCGAGAACGTGATCAAATACAAGCAGGCCAAACAGAGGTTATACAAGCAATGGGGCCGCAAACCGACCGTAGAGGAAATCGCCGAGGAACTTGATGTCTCGCAGAAAGATGTTGCCGAACTGCACAACTATTCCCAGAAGATAGCTTCCCTGGACTCCACAGTCGGCGTTGAAGACGGCGTCCAGTTGGGCCAACTGATAGAGAACACGCAATCGATCGATCCGGTCGATATCGTCGCGAAGGTGTTTCGAGACCAGAAGCTCATGCAAATGCTCGATCAACTGACGGAGCGGGAGGCCAAAATATTGGAATTCCGCTACGGGCTTGCCGACGGCGATCCGCACACTCTGAAGGAGACCGGAGACAAATTCGACCTCACGCGCGAACGCATCCGGCAGATAGAAGCGAAAGCCATCAAGAAGCTGAGGAAATACATTGCGATGAACAATCTCGATTTCGATGAGTTCTGACACATGGAGAGGAAGAATGGAAGAAAGATTGAAGAAGGTAATTCGGAGCATCCCCGATTTCCCGAAGGAGGGAATCCTCTTCAGGGATATCACAACGCTTCTCAAGGACAGGGCCGCGCTCGCTGACGCCATCGATACGCTGGCTTCTCGACACAAGGACAAAGGCATCGCCAAGGTCGTAGGCATCGAGTCACGGGGTTTTATCCTCGGGGCTCCGATAGCGTATCTGATCGGGGCCGGCTTTGTGCCCGTCCGCAAGAAGGGCAAGCTGCCTGCCGAGACTTACAGCGCAACCTACGAACTCGAGTACGGCGTCGATCACCTTGAAGTCCATAAGGACGCGATCGAACCAGGCGAAAAAGTTGTCATCGTCGACGACCTGCTCGCGACAGGCGGTACCGCGGCGGCCACGATCGACCTGCTGAATAACTGTAAAGCGGACATCGCGGCAATTGATTTTCTTATTGAACTCACAGACCTCGCCGGCCGCGACAAACTCAAAGGCTACGAGGTCTTTTCTTTGATAAAATACTGAGGTATAATAGAAGGGACTTACCGACCGCACCGTTGCCATGTGGCGGGGAGGTCGTGTGAGAACAGGGATAATGCCCAATCGCCGGGCATATCCCTTGAGGCCTTGACAACGAATAAGCACTATGCGCCCGTAGCTCAGTAGGATAGAGCGGCGGTTTCCTAAACCGCAGGCCGTGGGTTCGATTCCCTCCGGGCGTACCACTTTTCTGAAAAAATTGAAGAGGAATACCGCTTGTTGCTTTATAACCCCGATAACTCGGTATCGGGGCCACTCGTGTTTTGATGCTTTTCTTTGTGTCTGCGTGTTAAGCAGGAGAGATCCTTCCCTATATTCTGAACGGAAGTTGTTGACAACTTCCGGAACGATGTCATGGCCATTGTCACCGAGTGATTAAGAGTAACGTGTTCCACCCGTTGAGCTAACGGCCCGATATACAAGGCCATATCCCTACGGCCCAATAGGAGAAAGATAAAATAATTCGGCATCAACGTCAAGATTCTCAGGCGCGGGAAACCGCTGCGGCTATGGGATCGAGATCGCTGGAAACCCTATTCCTGGGCATGTTTGGAACAGGCATCTTCTTAATAATCCGGCGGCAATACTATGCGCCGCACCCGGCTTTCTTTCACCACTTCGAAACCATCTATTGTATGTATCCTAAGGCTTTCAATCCTTCGATGACGTCTTGAGGAATTTCGGTCGGCTTATCATTCGCCGCCCGTGAGTCTCTCTGTATTTCATCCTTTATCGCGAGCGACTCTCGGAGGGTTTCCTCAAGAATTCTGTGGTACTCTTTCCCCAGTTCTGTCTTCTGCGAGTATACATTGTTTGTTTCTCCAGGATCCTTCGTAAGGTCGAACAAGGCATGTCGGGCCACGTCGTTGTAACTGACATCATCCTTTCTCTCTTCCATATCCGGGATGTAGACATACTTGTATCCATTCATTCTCACCGATTTTCGCTCG
>CAYZZY010000226.1:0-3617 GCA_964482745.1 uncultured bacterium | reverse complement strand
CGTGAGGCGACGGGGACTGTCCCTATTTACGGAATCCCGTTTTTTGGATTCGCAGAATAGGGACTGTACCCAGCGCCAACGTTTGGTTGCGCTGCCATTTTTCTGAGAATCCGTGTAATCCGTGAAATCTGTGGTTTCGATCTTCTTCTTTCTTCCTTCGTTTACTTCCCATTGGGCAATCGGGTTGGTTGCGGCTCTGCCGTGCCGTGCAATATGCGAATTGCTGTCGTCTGTTTGTGAAGTTTTTGGCTCAATCGAGCCGGCGATAGATTTTGGCGCTGCACGCGAAGACGGGTTAGTGCTCTATTTTCTTGATCCGTTCTTCATAGACGAATGTCGGGCTGTTCACCGGATTGTGGCAGGTCACGCAGGTCTCCTTCTCCACCTTGCCGTATTCGGCCTCCCCCGGATTTTCGATGTGTTTGCCGGCCGGCCCGTGACAATCCTCACAGCCGACGTGCTTGAACTCGGGCGTTCTCTCGGGCGACTCGAACCCGCTCACGAAACCAAAGCCGACCGTGTGACACTGGACGCATTCGGGGTCGTAGTCGTGCCCCTTCTCGACCAACGAATCGAACGCATGGTTGTGCTTGTCCTTTTCGAAAAGGGCAACGGACTCCTCGTGGCATTCCCCGCACTCATTGTTGCCGACGAATGTGGCCTCCGTATGCTCGGTTCGCGGGAAGGCGGCGAGGATGTCCTCCGCCTGGAGCATCTGCTGGTAATCTTTGAGCAAGGCCAGCATACGGGGGGAATCGGCAATCGCTCCGTCAAGCTTGTCCGCTGAATAGGCCAGGAATTCGGCCCGTCCCTCAGCGACGCTGAACTCGGCCATGCCAACATACATGCCCTTGGTCCCGGAAAACCCGATCGGCACGTCGCCGCTCATGAGCGGGACCGGAAAATGGTCGTCGCCGCTGTGGCTTGCGATGATGAGGTCAAATTGGGGGAACCGCTCGGCGACTTCGCTCGCCTCGGCTTCTCCCATATGCGCGAGCAGCACGAGCAAATCGGATGCTTCCCGAAGCTGCGCAACAAGCGTTTCAAGGACCGGATCGTATTCCTCGACCACGATATCGGGACTCGTCCCTTCAATCTCGTCTGCAAACTGAGTCGAGATCACGCCGACGACCGCCGCGCTTACAGGCTTGTCGCCGTTCTGCAGTTTGCGAACAACGAATTTGCTGAAGACGGAGTCGCCCGCCGCGTCAACAATATTGGCGCTCAGAAGCGGGATGCCGGTGTAATCGGAAACGTATTTGAGATAGTCCACCCCGAGAACCAGATCCTGCTCGCCCACATTCGCGGCGACATAGCCCATCTCAGCCATAGCCCTCATGGCGGTCTCGTACTTGAGTTCCGGCTGCCGTCCATAATCTTTGCTGATGTCGCCGTTGTCGAGCAGGACTACCTGCGCGGCCTCTCCTATCGAGCGTACAAAGGTGTCGCGTCTGGGAAGACCTCCCAGTTGTTGCTCGCTTCACCCGCACGGCTCGAGATAGCCGTGCACGCTGCCCGTGAACACCACGGTCACCGGTTTCTGTTCGGGTGATTGTGGCCAGAGACCGGAGAGCAGCAACAGAAAAGAGGCGATGAGAATGGCGAATAGGATATATCGTTTCATGCTATGCTTCGAGGGTCTTTCCATCCACAGATCCGTTCGACTATCGCTCAGGACAAGCTTTCGCAGATATTCATTGTCTGCAATCTGATTTTCAACCACCATGAAATCAAAGGTCGAGGAAAAGGCTCGGGCCTGTCTTTCCTTTGTGTCTTGGCGCCTTGGTAGTAAAGGAATCTGTTATCCCTGGCCCTGCTCATCCATTATGCTACGAATTCCTTCGTAGATGCAAGACGCCCGTCTTCGTTTAAACTGTTGTTGAGATACGGCAGGCGCTACGTCGGTATGCTGTCGGCAATCAGTTTCTGATAAGGCGCGATAGTCCACACAAAACACTTGATCTGGTCGTTCCAGTACACATCGTACCACAGCCCGCATCGCTCGTCATAGAATTTCCGAGGGCTTCTGTCGTCCATGCTCATCAACTCTCCCCGGGGGCTCCCCCATTGTCGCTTCGAGGGTGATTGTTTTTCTTGCCCGCGTGCCCGGGTCCGTCATCAGGACCGTCCGGGATAGTATCACTTTTTTTGGGAAAAATCAATCGATGGAGGCAACCAGTGTCTGCTCGCCGCTTATGTCGACCTGCCACAAGTCACTGCCGTCGGCATACACAATCGCCCATTGGCTCAGCCAGGCCCATTGCTTCTCGTTCGAAGGGAAATCCTCGACAAGCTTTGTGATGGTGCAGTCTGCAGGATCGAGCAACGCGAGATACGGCTTTTCTTCGGAGACCTCTTTTATGACACATGCCAGTTCGGATAATGCCGGCGACCATTTCATATGGAGTATGGACGGAACGTCCGGGCAGGTCGTGTCTCCTGTAGTATCCACGCGCAACCCGCTTTCCGCAGCCCAAAAGGTGAGCACTCCACCCGCCTTGCTTCGCAGCCCGCTCACCACGGCCCAATGGGTGAGCACGCCGCCCGGTGTCCTTGTCCTCACCGGAATCTCTTCAAAGGCGCCCAGCTTTCTGCTTTGCCCCGACCGATAATTCACGACCCATAGGCCCCATTTGTTGTCGGCCTCTTCCCTGACGAGTGAGATCCACTCGCCGTTATCCGGAAGGTCGTCTTCGGTTATGATTGCGTCAGAGAATTCTTCCAGGAACCGGCGCGCCCCGGTCGCGACCCAATCGACGGCCCAGATCTCCGGACCCTCCGGCCCCGTCCTTCTGAGCATGAAATCATATCCGTCCGGTGTCCACCCTATGGGTGTCCACTCTGTAGGTTTGGAGACGCCCCCGCCATTTCCAGGCAATTCCACATAATCGCTGACAGGATTATAGCCGGTTGTCGTTATCCAGAGGCTCTGGGTGGATCGGCCGCCAAGCCTTGAAACATTCGTCCTCAGATACGCCACCCTGTCGCCATCGGGAGAAGGATACGGTGGGCCGAGAGTTTCGCTATCCGAATAATATTTTGGTGAAATCATCTTCACCGGCAGACTTCTGTATTTCACATTTAACAGTCGTATTTCCTGACCCCAGAGCGGCTTGTCGGAAAGATACACGAACTTTTCTTCTTCCCGAACAGGCATATATGAGAATGATTGACCTTTTCTTCCCAGGTTCCTTACCGACAAGACGGGGGGCTTTTCCGCATTGCCAACCAGGAACCGGCCTTTCGAAAGATTGAGCGAATTTCCAATAGTGACGAGCCAATCCTCTCGCGAATCGTCTGAGACCACGCCCAGAACCTGCAAATCTTTTTCGACATGGGTCACGATTATTCCCTTGAAATATGACGGGGAGGGCACGCCCATCGCCCTCGCAATCGAAACTCCCGTCGATGCCACCAATACAAAGGAAAGAGCCGACGCTGCGACCACCGCAAAGAGCCATCTGCGGTTTGCCGCGTCGAATATCTCATAAAACGAGACCTCCCACAGGCTGAGCGCGGCGGGAACCGTCGCGATGCAGCCGAGTATCAAGAGAAAAACAATTGGCGCTTCATCAGGGTCCAGTGAAGGCAAGTTGGACAGGAACGACGCTATCGAA
>CAYZZY010000225.1:0-3642 GCA_964482745.1 uncultured bacterium | reverse complement strand
GGTATTTACAGTATGTTTGGTAAAAATGCCTTCTTGACATAATGCCTATTATCGGCAATATAAATTCCATTGGTGGATTTTCCGTATTCTAGTTGATGTGTGGAACCTGATCACACTATATATTGGTAGACATTCTGCTGCCTCACACAACCGAAAATTTTTCCTGATTTGTTTTTTAAAAGGGGATTCTTGTCAACGCAACGCACCCTAACAGCGACGCGAAAGTGGGTCCGCTCGTGAGCCGAATGCCAGTCGAGACACGCGAGAATCGGGTGGTCGAGCGCGGTGCGCTCGTCATCTACACGGCAATCACCGGGGATTACGACTTGCTGAAGCGGCAGCCGGAGAAGGCAACCTCGAGCGCCGACCTCGTCGCCTTCGTTGATGGCGAGAATCTCGACTCGAATACGGGATGGCGCTGCCAGACTCCCGAAGGCGCCCCAGACGATCCGGCCCGCAACAGCAAGATTTACAAGATCATGTCTCACAGATACTTCCCCGACAAGGAATACAGTTTGTGGCTGGACGGTTCCGTTGTCATCGAATTCGCGTTTCCGGTGGAGCGCCTGGTGTCTATGTATCTGGCCGACCATGACGTGGCTGTGTTCAGGCACAGCCGCCGCACGTGCCTCTATCAAGAGGCTCAGGCCGTTATGCGGCAGCACCTCGACGATCGGGAGACCATTCAACGCCAGGTGGAGACCTACACCTGTGAGGAGTATCCGGCGAATGCCGGCCTTGCGGAAAACTGCGTGCTCCTGCGCCGGCACACGGCGAAGGTACGGGAGTTCAACGAAGCCTGGTGGGAAGAGATTCAGCGGGGATCGCGACGCGACCAGGTCAGCTTCAATTACGTGGCCTGGAAATGCGGGTTGAAGTACCGATGTTTCCCTGGCTCGATCGAAGAGCCCAACGGTTTGTTCCGCAAGTACCCGCATCGTGACCAGACGCGGCAGGCCCGCGTTCGAAAGCTTTTTCGGTTCATCGGCGGAGCGTGTGGCCGGCTTCTCTCGCCGGTCGTTCTTCCGATGGCGGCGGCGTTGGGCCGCAGGGAGCTACGCGCGAAGAGCAGGCGGAGCCAGCCCCTGAGCAACACCCCTTTCGGGGAGGCGGCGGGTTCCGTCGGATCCTCCGCGACCAAGCTGCGACCCCGCACCTCGCTTTTCTTGTCTGGAGAGAGGAGTCCTACCATCGCGTTCGGGCCCGAACGCCGCTACCCATCGTGGGGATGGGTTGGCTACGATACGGCGCGGGAACTGTCGAAGGCTTTTCGGATAATCGTGTACGACACCGGGCAACCGTCTCCGCCCGATTGTGATGTGCTGTTCATCATCAAGGAGCGTCCAAGGGCGAACTTCATCGCCGAGGCCAGGGATCGAGGCTCGCGGATCGTTTACTGCCCGATCGACTTCTACATGAACCGGGAACAGCTCGATCACGATGCCGATTTTCTCCGGGCCTGCGACATGGTACTGGTCCACTGTGAGCGACACCTACCGCTCGTGCGGACTCATTGCCCGGAGACTCACTTCGTCGAGCACCACGGCCGCTACCTTCTTCCAGAGATGGCCGATTTCAAGAAAGATGGTTTCGTCCTCTGGATCGGCGCCTGCCAGTATCTGGCGGGCTTCTTGAGCTGGCTCGAGCTGCACCCGATTGGAAACGAAGTCAAAATCCTGACGGATCTTGACAACGCGTGGGCGGCACGGGGTGCGCGTCGCTTCTCCACCCTATCGCTGATGCGGGGTGGTAAGACGCTCGCTGGTTGCGAGATCCATAACTGGTCCGAGCGGAGGCAGTTGGAAATGATGCGCGAATGCAAGGCCGCTATCGACGTCAAGCAGCTCGAGGAGTTCAACCAGTATTTCAAGCCGCCGACCAAAGCCCAGAAGTACGTCGGGTCGGGGATCGCGCTCGCCGTGAATCCAGGGAGCTACGCGGAAGAATACTTCTTCGCTCGAGGGTTCCCGGTCGCCTCGCCCGAGCAGATCTCGCGGTGGCTGTCCCGGCAGTACTGGGAGCAAACGCGCGAGTTCGGTCTCGAGCTCCGGGCGTCCATCTCACTCGAAGCCGTCGGTAAGCAATATCGGGACTTGATAGAGTCGATTCTCTAGGCGGCCGCAAACATCGAAATACTATATTCCCTCGAATTCGAGACGAAGCATGGAAAGACGACCTGAAATTCGACAAATCGTGGGTTCGCTTGGGCCAGCCACCCGCGCTCCGGTCTCTGTCATTGTTGCGACACGCGACCGGGATGACACCGTCGTCACGACCGTCCGGTCGGTTCTCGCCAACGAGTATCCGAACTTCGAACTCATCATCGTTGACCAGAGTCGCGACGACGCCACTCGCGTCGCACTCGAGCCGTTCGTTGGTGATCATCGGTGTCGCTATTGCCGTACATCCTCCACCGGCCTTCAGGTAGCGCGGAACCTTGGAACGCGTGAGGCACGACATGAGATCGTCATCACGACGGACGACGACTGCGAGGTACCGCCTGATTGGGTGGAGGAGTTCGCCAATGTGTTCGCAACAGACAACCGCATCTCGGTCGTGTTCGGTCGTGTCGTACCTTCGCCCCACGATGATAAGGCCGGCTTCATTCCTTCGTATCAGTTTCGGGACCGATTCGTGGCGAGCCGTGTGTTCGAGAGGCACAGGGTCGAAGGTATGGGTGCGTGCTTCGGATTTCGAAGGGGCGCCTGGTCATCACTGAACGGATTCGATGCGATGTTGGGTGTTGGCAGTCCTTTCCAGTCGGCAGGAGAGACCGACTTTGCGTTGCGTGCGCTGGAGGTAGGCTACCGTGTCTGTAAGAGTCCTCAGGTTCATGTACTTCATCACGGATTTCGGACCTGGCAAGAAGGCGATGCATTGCTTCGCCGATACCTCTTCGGTGTCGGAGCCACTTATGCGAAGCACCTTCGCCATGGCCACTGGGTTGTGCTTGGAGATCTGTTGGCCGTTGGTTGGCGCTTCCTGTCAGGTGGCCGCGCCGTCGACACAGGACGCCAGGGTAGAGGCGCGCTAAAACTGGGAGCGTTCCTCCGAGGGGCGGCGACCGGTCTCACCGCACCGGTGAATAGCGAGACCAGGAACTTCGTTGAGCCCCGACGCTCATGATCCCGCTCCACTGCATCCTCTGCGGGTTCACCCAGGGGGCACGGCGCCGGTGCTCTTGCCTTCGGCCTTCGTTGCCAGATGGAACGAGTAGGCCGGTTGCGGTCCATTCCTGAAGGGAAACGATGTGAGCGCCTCAGCAATGCTCGAACTGGGAGCGCCAAAGTCAAGAAACAAGGGATCGTTTCAGTTTTGAACGCTGTTGCGCCCGTAGCAGTGCGAGGGGAAATAGGGGACGTACATAAGTTGACATGTGTAAAGGACTCCTGTGATGAGAGTCTCATGCCGCGCCAGTCAAGAGTAGATGCTCCGGGAGCCCTCCATCACATTATCGCCAGGGGTATTGATCGTAGAGACATATTTAAAGATGATAAAGACAGGGATCGCTTTTTAGAAAGACTTGGCACATATTAGCCGACACCCAAACTTCCTGCTTTGTCTGGGCATTAATTCCAAACCACTTCCATTTATTGAATGATTTGAGATCGCTGGATAAGCATCGGTATTATGTGCCGTGAT
>CAYZZY010000224.1:0-3644 GCA_964482745.1 uncultured bacterium | reverse complement strand
GCTCATCTCTTTTGTCTGTAAACGCAAAAGCGCAAAAAAGCCGGTCTACCCGGTCCACCCGTCCGCAGGCAGAGAGAGCAAAACCCAAAATAGCTTTAAATATTAAGCAAATTCGGCCCTCGCCATTTTCGGCCGAGGCATGCGGAGCCGGCCCAAGCTGTCCGCAAACCTGTCCGCATTTGCCCAAACCTGTCCGCAGGTCTGAGAACGGAAAATTGAGAATCGAGAATGGAATCGCGAATCACACAAAAGCAGACGAATCGCACGAAGAGAAAACAAGGAACTGCAGATAGACACGGATTATGGGCAGCGCTGAGAATTCCGGGTACACGGAACCGAGAAATCCATGTCCCCGGAATTCTGAGGGAATGAAGGCACAGCCGATGGCAGTGCGGAGAGTGGAGGAATCTGCAATCACGAATCGCACGAATCGAGGGGGGGGGCTGACAGCCCCGGGGGAAGGGGGAAACTGGCCCTCACGGGCCGGGAAAAAAAAGGAAAAGGGAGAAGGCTTACAAGGGCAATTTGCCACAGGAAATCACCGAGAACGCGGAAATTGAAAGGAGAAGTGTGGTGAGAATCTGCCGCTATGCCGGATCACCGATTATCGACTATTGCGGCCGAATCGGGGAGGAAAAAGCTCGAAAGCACATTGGGCTTGACGGGGGCGGATACGTATGTTATAATTCCGGCCACTGGCGGCGTTACCTGTTATCTCACAGAGCATCACTATCGTGTAAGTTGTTTATTTCCAACTGCTAATAACGTATAAGCGGTATCTGTGTGTTTGTGGGAGTCCAATCGAGGTCGATATGCAGAAGCGTTGGAATGTGATGGTTGTCCCGAGCGAACCGGGCCAGCGGATTTATAATTTCCACGTATCATTGCGCCTTCTCTGGATCGCTGTTGCTGCTGTGCTTTCTCTGGTTGTCTTTACGGTAGCCGGCACACTTTATACCGGCCATACCAGAAAGAAAGAAAACGCGGACCATATTTCGCAATTGCAGGCCGAGCTGGACGCCCGTGACACGGAGCTTGCAACGCTCGACAAGAAGATTTCGATACTCGAGGAACTGGAAGACAAATTACGCACCATAGCAGGCCTGAAACCGCGTGATCGGTCGGATCTTGGCGCCTCCGGCGGAAGGGGAGGGCCTGCCCCGGGAGTCTCCGACGATGAGCTTGCGGACCAGTATTTACCGGATATTTCCGAAAAGCCTGCGGGAGAACGTTCGGTACAGGAAATCCTTGACGGTTCTGTCGGGCTCACGGCCGGTTTTGCGGAGATTCTTGAGGTCCTGGCAAGCGAAAGCACGAGGCTTTCATGCGTTCCTTCTATCAATCCGGTCGATTCTCAGGATACATGGATTTCCTCGGGTTTCGGCTATCGCACAGATCCATTCACGGGAAGGCGGCGCTTTCACGATGGATGTGATATCGTGGCCCCTCGAGGAACCTCCATTCTGGCTCCCGCCGATGGCATCGTGACGTTCAGTGGATGGCGGGACGGGTGGGGCAGGACGGTGGAGATAGAGCACGGTGATGGATATGTCACCTCGTATGGCCATAGCCAGAAGCTTTTTGTGAAGAAAGACGACCTCGTGAAGCGCGGAGACTTGATAGCTCAGATCGGAAGCAGTGGCCGGAGCACCGGCCCGCATCTGCATTACGAGATCCAACACAACGGCAAGCTCATCAACCCATACAAGTATCTTGTTCAATAGTACGGAGACTGCCCTGGCCGTGCAGCTTCGGATTGCGCCCGACCGCTTCCGTCCAAATCATATTCGTTCGCGAGAGAATTACGGAGTTTGCTCGGTCGGCGTTAAGAGCCTCTGGAATAGTCTCGCGAAAATGTGCGCGCGGGTGATCGTTAGGGTCGGCGAGCCTTTCACGGTTTCAGGGGAAGGGTTTTGGGAACGGTGGTGAACGTTTAAATGCGGGATTTTTTTGGAAAAAAGACGCAACCCGAGAGCGTTGCAGGCGCTTCGGGCAATGAAGAGTCCTGGTTAAAAAGTAAAGGTCCTCATAAGATGGCAGACGATGGAAAAGTTGATAGTGTGATTGGCCCCGGTCTTGTGGTGAAGGGTGAGATTCACTCTCGCGGTACGATTCGGGTGGACGGCAATGTGGAGGGCAAAATCGGCTCCGATTCCTCCGTTATCATCGGGGAAAAGGGCGTTGTGAAATCCGACATTGTTGCCGGCCACGTCATCATCGGAGGCACCGTCCACGGCACGGTGACCGGCCGCGACAAAGTGGAATTGCTCTCGACCGGCCGCCTCTATGGAGACGTCACGACTGCCGCCGCCAAGTTCGTGGTCGCGGAGGGCGTCATCTTCGAGGGGCGCTGCACGATGAGCCAGGCCGACGGAGCCAAGCCGCGGATTCCCAAGGAATCGCGCCAGGGAAAAGACGATCAGGCGGTGGCCGCAGCCGGCGGCGGAGCGACCTAGCGTCGTTGCGGCATCTCCATGCCCCATGTCTCGATGTCCAAAACGGTATTGGCGCTGATGAGCGGCGGTGTTGACAGTTCGGTTGCCGCTGCCATCCTCTCACGGCAAGGCTTTGAGGTCGTCGGCATCACCATGAAGGTATGGGACGATGCCGGCGTGACCGACGAGTTGGCACGTCGATGTTGCTCGACTGCCGACGTGGAGGATGCACGCCGTGTGTGTTCGCGCCTGAAGATCCCCCACTATGTTTCAAACGCAAAGGCGGCGTTCCGCAAACATGTCGTCGAACCGTTTTGCGAGGAATATCTTTCCGGCCGCACTCCCAACCCGTGCATCATCTGTAATACGGAAATAAAGTTTCGGCTGATGTTGCGCCGTGCGCGTGCGCTCGGGGCCGGCCACGTCGCCACCGGTCATTATGCGCGCATCGAACGCGATGAGGCAACCGGCCGCTATCAGTTGTTGAAAGGGCGTGACGGCTCCAAGGACCAGTCCTATTTCCTCTACAACCTCACCCAGCGTCAGCTCTCGCAGATCATGTTTCCCCTTGGCAAGCTTACCAAGGCGGAGGTGCGCCGCAAGGCGGGCGAACTGGGTCTTTCGGTCGCACAGAAACCGGAAAGCCAGGAAATCTGCTTTGTGCCACAGGGTGATTACCGCACTATATTCCGGCAAATGGCGCCCGACAAGCTCAGCCCCGGCCCGATCGTGGACGTGCGAGGCAAGAAGCTGGGGACTCATAAAGGCATTGCATGCTACACCATCGGCCAGAGACGCGGTCTCGGAATAGCGCATTCAAAGCCCCTGTACGTCGTCCGGTTCGACATTGAAAAGAACGCCGTTGTGGTCGGCACGTCCGAGCATCTGTTGGCCGATGAGCTTGTGGCGGAGGATATGAACTGGATATCCATGAAAGGCATCGGCGAGCCGATGCGCGTTAAGGCGAGGATCCGTTACAGGCATCGTGAGAGCCCGGCGACTATCAGCCCGCTGGAACGGCGGAGCGTTCTCGTGCGGTTCGAACGGCCTCAGCGCGCCATCACCCCCGGCCAGGCAGTCGTCTTCTATGACGGCGACGTCGTTGTCGGCGGCGGCATCATCAGTTCGGCGGGTAAGTAGGCATCCTGGGGCGAGGACACAGCCGCAACCAAAACATTGGCTCTGGGAACACAGTCAGTGCCGGGGACA
>CAYZZY010000223.1:0-3750 GCA_964482745.1 uncultured bacterium | reverse complement strand
ATGAATCGGATCAGCAAGACAGGCGCTTTCTCTATCACAAATGGGAAGGCTACAAAGATGTATTCTATCTTCCTCCCATGAGGGAGTTTATTGTTTCCGGATCCGTATGGTCGGATAATTCATGGCATCTTTCAGGACGCATTTTTGCGGCTGAAAGAATTAAGCCCACGCCCCCATAAGACTTGCCTCCATCTTCGGGGCGCTCTTTTTTTTCAATATTCTTCCTGCGTCTTTCTTGCCCGCCAGCTAACGAGTAGAGACGTCGCTTCCCTCCTCCTTGTCTTCAGCAAAATCTGCCCGAGAAAGTTTGGCGGCCTCAATCGAGGAATCCTCTCCTGAGACAATATGAGGAGTAATGAAAATAATGAGTTCGCGTTTTTCTCTTCCCTTATGAAGATTTCTGAACGGCAATCCCAGTATGGGAATATCGCCGAGAATCGGTACTTTTCGAATCACTTCAATTTCCTCACGTGTGCGGAGCCCCCCGATCGCTATGGTCTGTCGGTCGCGTACCTTTATGACGGTGCTGGCACGATTCTGGGATTTGACAGGCACGCGGATTGAGTTAATTATGGCGCCTCCCTCGTCGGGGATAACAGTCGTTTCAAAAAACTCTTCTCGCACGAGCGTGCTGACCTCGGGTCTCACCTCCATCGTGACAAAACCATCGTCACTGATACGAGGAACCGTCTCAAGAATAATGCCGATTTCCATGAACTGAATATCGAGTGACGTCGCACTCCCGTGCTCATTGTAGTGGGTATTGGCATAGGGTTCCATGGTGGAAACCTCGAAACGAGCCAACTGACCATCGATTACCATGATATGCGGCCGTGAAAGCGTTCTTGTTGAACTATCCTCTATAAGCGCCTCGATCGCAGCATTGAAATCCGAGCCGGGAATAATCTGTTCCGGTGCAACCAGATTCCCAAAAGGATCAAAAACCGCGGGAATTCTCACGGTTGGTGTGCCAAAGGAGACACCCCCCGTTGCCGGATTATCTGGTGAAGCTCTGGGAACACCAATATTAATAACTGCGTCATGTTCGCCGCCCCCATATCCAAGCCGCAGTTCCCAATCAATCCCGAGTTCCTTCAACTTTGCTGAGGAAACATCCAGTATGTCGGCCTCGATCAAAACTTGCCGGTTGGATTCGTCCCATTCCGAAACAAGCGGCCTGATGAGATTGAGCTTGGTCGGGGACGCCATGACGTATACGGTGCGCGTCCTCTCGTCGGGCACAACAACTTTTCCGGCAGGACCGAGAGTCTCCTTGATCTGATTCGCCACCATACCGGCTTCCGCATACTTGAGGTGAAACGTGTGGGATGGCATCTCGTTGTCCAACTTGGAAATGGTCTGCGTGATGGAGCGAACACAAGACTCCGCGTCCTTCACAACCACCGAATTGGTGCGCTTGTCGACGGACAGGCTTCCGGTCTCGGAAAGAAGCGGCAGGAGAATAGGCTCGAGGTGCTGCACATTGGCATGGATTGCTTGAATCGTGCGAACAACGATCGGGTCGCTTTCATCTTCCGCGAATGTCTTTCTCTGAAAACTTAAAAGAAGACAGGCTGCAACCGGTATCAGCAACAGCAAAACGGTTGCCGACCGTAACTGGAAGACACTTGAACCATCCGATCCACAATGGAGATTCCTGTTGAATGTGCCTTTCATGCTCCCCCCCTTTTTTAAACAGGCCTCTGAAAGGTTCTACAAGTTGGCACAAATTAGGATTCTGGAAAAGGCAGTTGTGTTTCCTGTCTCAGCTCTCTTATTCGTCAAGCTTTGTTGCTTCTTCGATCAGCATGACAGGGATGTCATCCTTTATGGAATACATGAGCTTGCAGGCATCACAGATCAGGCCGCTTTCGTCCTTTTTCAAGCGGATATCCCCCTTACACTTAGGGCAGGCAAGAATTTCCAGCAGTTCAGGATCAATCATTTCATCACCTCTCTTACGTTTCTCCGAATCAGCCTGTTTATTCTACAGGCAAGATTATAGATCGACATAAACAGTTTGTCAAGAAAAAAATTACATCTCTCCGCAAACCTTATCTCATTTCCCTCGAAACGGCGCTCCCGAACTCTGAGCATCTCAGGAGTGTCGCGCCTTTCATATGTCGGGCAAGGTCGTACGTAACCGTCTTGCCCTGAATTGCCTTCTGTATTCCAGTCTCAATCAGATCTGCGGCTTCCCGCCATCCGATGTGCCGAAACATCATCGCTCCGGAAAGGATGAGCGAACTTGGATTTACCTTGTCCTGGCCGGCGTACTTCGGAGCCGATCCGTGCGTGGCCTCAAACAGGGCCGCCTCGTCGCCGAGGTTTGCACCGGGCGCCATGCCCAGTCCCCCCACCTGCGCGGCGGCGGCGTCAGAGAAATAGTCGCCATTCAGGTTCGGCATCGCGAGCACGGAGTACTCCTCCGGCCTGATAAGTAGTTGCTGGAACATTGCGTCGGCAATTCTATCTTTAATAATTATCTTGCCTGCTGCGCCCAGGCCGTCCTCGCCCACATATTTCTCGGCAATCGTGTACTCCTCGAACTCCTGTTCCGCCACTGCGTACCCCCAGTCGCGAAACGCGCCCTCTGTATACTTAAGGATGTTGCCTTTATGAACGAAAGTCACGCTCGGAAGTTTCTCTTCAATCGCATATCTTACCGCGCGACGCACAAGACGTTTGGTTCTGGCGGCGCTCATCGGTTTTATGCCAATGCCTGAATCCGAAGGAAGGCTCACATCAAACGTCTGCTTCAAGAAATCCATCATTTGTTTGGCTCCCGGAGAAAACGCGGGCCATTCGATGCCGGCGTAAACGTCTTCAGTGTTTTCGCGAAAAATGACGACTTTGAGTTTCTCGGGATGCTTGACCGGACTCGGCACTCCGGAGAAATACCGTACGGGGCGAACGCATGCGTACAGTTCCAGTTCCTGACGAAGTGTGACGTTGAGCGAACGAAATCCTCCACCGACAGGGGTCGTGAGCGGACCCTTTATCGCAACCTTGAAATGCCGGATAGCATCCAGCGTCTCCTGAGGAAGATATTCGCCATATTTTGCATCGGCTTTTTCTCCCGCATAAATCTCAAACCAATGAATCTTTCTTTCGCCTTGATACGCGAGTTCGACAGCGACATCGAACACTTGTACGGCAGCGGCCCAAATATCGGGCCCCGTGCCATCACCCTCTATGAAGGGAATAATGGGGTTATCCGGCACACACAGCTCGCCGTCTTCGATTGAAATACTGTCACCGGGTGGCGGAGATATCTTTTTGAAGTCAACCACTAATATTCTCTCCTCTTGAAACCGGGGCTTTAGCCCTCTGATTGGGGAAAAGTCCTATAAGACAGCGTGCACTGGAAAGACGTGAAAAGCAACCGCGGCCGCGTTCTAATCCTTCGCCCAATCTCTGGCGCAGTCGACCGCAAGCTTCCATCGCGAATAGAGCCGCTCTCGTTCGTCCTTTTCAAGCCCCGGCTCAAAGCGCGCCTGTTCATGCCAATTCGATGCAATCTCGTCCGCGCTATCCCAGTAGCCGACAGCCAATCCGGCAAGATAGGCGGCTCCCAGGGCCGTTGTCTCGGTAACCTCCGGCCGGCTGACCGGCACATTTACTATATCGCTCTGGAACTGCATCAGCAGATCGTTACCGATAGCGCCACCATCAACCTTCAATTCGTCGAGTTTGCGTCCGGAATCGGATTCCATGCATTCAAGAACGTCCCGAGTAAGATAGCAGATC
>CAYZZY010000222.1:0-3774 GCA_964482745.1 uncultured bacterium | reverse complement strand
CCAGGGAGAACAACCCTTGCTCGGCAAAGTATGCATTTGGCCAGCGTTGATGGTCATTACCTCGCCCCCTGCCCTTCCGTCCGAGCCGTTGTCGCAGGATGCTTCTCAATCGCATCCTGACCCAGCCATCCAATTCCCGGTAGGTTCCCCCATTACTACAATTAAAGTAGGCGAACCATCCCTTGAGGGTACGGTTGGCATTTCCGGTGATCTTCTTCAGGCTGGTACCGTTGGTTCGTTTGGTTTTGGCACGTATCGCATCCCTGAACTTACTGATGCTTTTCTTGCTGGGCCATTTACGGCCTCGCTCGAAGTGGTATCCTAAGAAGTCGAATCCGCCTCGTTGAGAAGCATCAACTATGCGGGTCTTTTTCGGATGCAACGTAAGTCCTGCCGACTTGGTCCAATCCGTGACCACCTGCAGGGCTCGCCGCGCATCTTCGAAATTCCTGCAAAGGATTACGAAGTCATCAGCGTACCTGACCATTTCAAACCCGGCATCCGACATCAACTGGTCGAGTGGATCGAGGTAAATGTTTGACAACAGCGGACTGATTACCGCGCCTTGTGGCGCGCCTGCAGCGGGGTTCCAGTGTTCCAGACCGTCCCAGACTTCCTGATTCAGGAATGCCTCAATGAGTTTGAGCACGACATTGTCGGTCACTTTCTTTTTGATGAGTTTGAGAAGTGGTGCGGTTGGTATCGTGTCGAAGTAGCTCTTGAGGTCGGCATCAACCACATAGGTATGCCCTGCATCAAGCAAACTTTCCACACGGCTTAGCGCGTCTTTCGCACCGCGACCGGGACGAAATCCGTAACTGTGCTCCGCGAAATCCTGCTCGAAGATTGGCTCAAGCACATTGCGAAGTGCAGTCTGTACCACACGGTCTCGTACTGTGGGGATTCCCAACGGGCGCTTTTCTTTGCCGCCGGGTTTGGGTATCCACGCCCGCCGGATGGCTTGTGGACGGTATGTCCCTTCAACCAACTTCCCGGCGAGTCGTTCAAGATTCTTCGCCATATTGGCTTCGAACCTTTCAATCGTCACCCTGTCCACTCCCGCCGCCCCCTTGTTTTTCTTCACGCGTTCAAATGCCGCCCGAAGATTGTCGGGGGAGTAAACCTTGTCCATCAGGCTGTACCATCTGCCTCCTTTCACGCCTCTTTCGAGGGCCGTCAACATACGTTCCGTCCAGACCGACGGTTCGACCCACGACCAGCGGTCGTAAATCTCTCCGAACAGTTTAGCCTGTTTTGGCACTGGATTCGGTGTCTTTTCCATCTCCTCGAACTTCACGTATCCACCTTCCTGCGTCCCTTCGCTCCACGGGAATTACCCCGCTTCAACACTACTATGAACGCTCTGACTCCTGCCCGGACGGTTCTTCGACGCATCGGCGTATGAACTCCGTCCCGGTTCCGGGCAGGTCTCCCTGCTTAACGTGCAAGGCCTTTACGACCATTCCACCTCCAACCACCCCACGTACCCCCGATGCCGCTTTATCACGCTACCCGTCAGCGCATCGGATGATTTCCAGGCTTCGCCATTGGCTCGCAGGCTCGCCGGTACGTCAGGCCGAATCGAGTTCGTTATCCTGCGGACTGGTCGTTCATCTTCTGTTGCTTCCCACCCCGCCTCGCGGCGACGCAGTTACAGTCGATTACAGGCCGGAGAGCGTATGCCTGAAGGGGACTTGCACCCCTCCGACCCTGCACGCTCACAGGCGCACGGTGCCGCACACTTTAGTGTGCGACAATCGGCTTATAATAAGAGATACACGCACACTAAACCCTAACGTTACATAAAATTTTCATTCTTTGTGGCACCCCTTTGTCTTCAAAGGGGTGGCTCGTGTTTGGCTTTTTGTTGTTGATTAGTTATTTTGGGTCTGGTCTTTCATCGTATCAGGCTACTGTGTACAGTAGAGCGGATGGGAGGTGTGGGAGACATTTCTCCGGTTTCGTATCGTCACAGTTGTCGGTTATGAAGCTGGAGAAATTATCGATCCCCATTGAGTTTCCCCAGATTTCGGCGCGCAGGTGGTTGATGAGGTACTGAGTCGAAGCTCTTTTTTTTTCTTTGTACTTTCTCCACTTCGGCGGCGGCAGGCCGTCGACCACGCCGTTGACGCTGTATGTCCTGCATGCTGCGAGCAGCAGGGTGGCATATGCCGCGACGCAGAACGCCGGGAGGAGTTCGGCGGACGATTGGCTTCGAACCTGCGCCTCGCCGACGCCCACGAGTTGTTTTTCGTCGCGGAAGTTCACCTCGATGTCCCATCGCCACAGGTAAGCCTGGAGGAGTTGCCGCAGAGGGATGTCCGGGTCGGTGCAGATCAGGTAGCCGGGTTTGCGGTAGAGCAGCGGGGAGCCTTTCCTTGGGCGGTATGCAAGCGGCCTGATGACGATCATCCTGAGGTTGAACTTCTCGCCGGCGACGCGGGAGCGTAGCGGGGCGATCGTTTTGATCTCGAATTCGTGCACTTTTCCCGCGGCCCATGCCTCGACGGTTTGCCATTTGACGTTTCCGTCCTTCCTCAGTTCTTCGGGTGTGGGAGCGCGTTTGCCATAGACGCGTTTTCGTCCCCTGGCGGATTTGCCGTCCCCTTCGGGCAGGTAATACAATTTTGAGTCCTTCCGAATTCTTCCGATCAGGGTAGTGTTCTCCGGCAGGTTTTTGAACACCGTGCCGTTGGTGTAGCTGCCGTCCACAACGATGTGCAAATCCCTTTCGGCTCCGCCGGGGTCGTCATCGAGCGCCTTACGCAGGGCTTGGATTCGCTCGACGCCCCTCACGCTGAGGTTCATCTTTTTTTTCGCTTCGCTGTATTCGCGCCACATACTCTCGGGAGCATCCTTCCCGGGTTTTCTTGGAGTCGGTGCGTGGCGGAAGTCGACGGGGATCATCCTGACGCCGCATGGTTGCCCGGCTTCCGGGAGGGCCATGGATATTTGGATGAACCTCTGCGCGGTGATGAAATTTGGCCGGAACCGAGGCCCGAGCGGATCGCGCCTGTATGACACGCCGGGTATTTTGGTTCCGCGTTTTTTCTTCAATGTATCATCCATGGCGGCGACGATCGGAGCGTTGTCGGGCACCAGTTCAAGAACAGAGCGGCGGATCGCGCCGAACAGTCCATCGGGGTCGAATCGCTCTCTTGAAAAGAGGCGATAGTCGGCGCTCCAGTCATGAAATTGTCTCCCGCTTGTGGAGATGATCCCCGTGACTGTGCGGCGTCCCAGCCCGACGAGAATGCTCAGTGCGATTATCCGTGCTCTTTCGAAGACCCTCTTCTGCGAGAAGGCTCCTTCCGCCTGCCGGAAGATTCGCTCGAACTCGCCCCTGAGCCCGCCTTCCGTTTTTTTTTCAATGCCGATGCAGGTGTTGAAATTCTGCGGAGGACAAGTAATTCTTTGTCCTCTATTATCCATTCGCATATCTCCCCCCGTTCGAACTCCATCGCCCTTGCAACAGCGGCAGGGAAGTTGATATACCACTGTTCGCTCTCTTTTCTCTTGATGAGTTGCACCTTAGTTGGGTAGCCCATATGGTACCTCCTTCAAATATGATGACACGCAGTCAGTCTAGTTATATTACTAGATACCACGAAATCGACAAAAAGTCAAGTGCAAAGCCCTTGACTCAAACTAAAACCGGATTAGGAGAAATTGTCTAGTAAAAAAGCCAAACACGAGAGGGTTACCCGGAGGGTAACCCTCTCGTGTTTGGCTTTTTGTTGTTGATTAGTTATTTTGGGTCTGGTCTTTCATCGT
>CAYZZY010000221.1:2683-3786 GCA_964482745.1 uncultured bacterium | reverse complement strand
TGAACATCAGATCTTCATCCGCCACCGGGGTCTCATTCTCAACGGCGATCTCGACGATCTTCCCCGCCACCGGCGACTTGACTTTCTGAAAAACCTTCATCGTTTCAAGCAGGGCAAGAATCTGCTTCTTCTTGACCGTATCGCCCACCTCAACGTATGGCGGATCATCGGGAGAGGGCCTTCTATAGAACACTCCGGACATTGGCGCTCTTACTTCGACTCTTTTGCTCATATCTTTTTTTTCTCCTGAGAAAGTTGGGTCTGTTCTTCAATTAAGACAGCGGGGTCTAACGTCCTTTCCACACCGGGTCGCGCTTCTCCATGAATGCGCCGATGCCTTCCATCAAATCCTCGACCTGGGTATTGATGGTCAGTTGCGAATGGAGATAGCCTAAAGCGTCATCCATGGCCATGTCCGCGATCCGATAGAAACATGACTTGCCAAGTCCCATGACGGCCGGGCTGTATGAAGACAGCTTCTTTGCCATCTCCGCGACTTTCTCCTGGAACAAGTCCCCGGGCACGGAGTAGTTGATAATGCCGATACGTTCCGCTTCGGCCGCCGGGATACGGTCTCCGGTCATGCACAATTCGGCCGCTTTTTTTCGGCCCACGTTGCGGATGAGCACCGCCGTCACCATATAAGGCCAGAGGCCTCGCTTGATCTCCGGCAGGCCGAACTGCGCGTCCTCACGGGCGATGACCACGTCGCTGGACAGGCAGAGTCCCATCCCGCCGGCAAGGCAGTAGCCTTCGATGGCCGCCAGGATCGGCTTCTTGCATTTATTCATTTTCACCAAAAGCTCGGCATAATGGCCGCGGTCATAATGCATGCCCAGAAAGGACTGGTCGCCGCCGAAACTGCCGCCGAGATCAGCGCCGGAACAGAAGTTGCCGCCCGCGCCGGTCAGGATGATCGCCGATACATCGGGGGCCTCGCCGGCCTGGTCGAAATACTGGTTCAAGCCGGCCATGACGCCGGGGTTGAGCGCGTTGCGCCGTTTCGGCCGGTTCAGGGTGATGGTGGCCACCTTATCCTTGATTTCGTATAAAACCTCCTGGTTTTCGCTCATGATCGTCCCTCCTCGACCGTGACGGTCTCG
>CAYZZY010000221.1:0-2583 GCA_964482745.1 uncultured bacterium | reverse complement strand
ACCAATTCACCGTTGCTCTGTGCTTTCTCGCCGCTGGGCAGATAGAACGTGTCTTCCATGCCGGTGCGCACGTTGCCGCCTTCTTCCAGGGCCTTGCGCTGGAGATCCCAGATTTCTTTACGGCCGACGCAGATAACCTGCCAATGGGTGCCGGGCAGCATTTCGTTCTTCAGGAGCGGCACCCATTCCGGCTTGGCCGGCTGGCCGCTGCCAACGCCCATCACCAACGATATGTGTGGATCACCCTGAAACATTCCGGCTTTCTTAAACAAGGCCACGCTGCGAACAATACCAGAATCGAAACATTCGAACTCGGGGACAATGTTGTTCTCCGCCATTACATCAAGGAACGCTTGGACTTTTTCTACTGGATTATCGAAAAGTTGGGGCGGCCATGCCCAGGTGCCGTCTGATTTGAGCTTGAGGTAGTTCAAAGATCCGGCGTTGCATGCGGCCATCTCCGGCTTGATTGCCTCCAGACAGGCCACAGGTCCGGAAATGTCGGGTCCCATCACACCAGTGCTCTGGCAAATAATGATGTCCGGCACTCGATCTTTGATGGTGCCGATGATAGATTTGACAACATCGACGTCCCAACTGGGAAACGCGCCCATGCCCGGCCTCTGATCGCGGAAATGGCAGTGGACGATGACGGCTCCCTGGTTCCACGCCTGTTCGGCTGCATCGGCCATCTCTTCGGGCGTGACCGGAATATTGCCCATATTGGGATTCGTGAGAACTCCGGTAAGCGCGCACGTCAGTATGGCTTTGTCACTCATTCGATACCTCCTGTCATGTGATAAACATGGTTTCACGTCTGGTTTTGAATGTGCATTATGTCGGAGAAGAGCCGTGCTGTTTGGCTCTGGGCGGCAGCTTCTCCTCTTTGTCCCTGACAATATCAAGCGCTTCGATAATCTTCTTCCGGGTATCCTTAGGTTCGATGATCTCGTCGACCACCTGCGCGGTCCAGGAGTAGGCCGCATCAAAGACGTCTACTTTTTCGCGCGACCGGTTCAGGTACTCCTCATACGCATCTTCTTCGATCCCCTTGCCGTAGACCTCCCGATAATCCAGTTCAGACACCTCGACCGCGAACTGGGCGATTGGCCAGGCATACGTCAGGTCCGCGCCCAATCCTTTCAGGCCGCTTAAGATCATGCTGCCGGAATCGGCGTACGCTTCACGCAGGACCACGCCGATCTTGGGGATGGTCGACGTGGCGTAAACATCGATAATCTTGCCGATATGCCGGAGCAACCCCCTGGCTTCCTCCGCCTCGCCGGGAACAACGGCCGGCGTATCCACCAGGTTGACCAATGGCGTGTCATAGGCGTCCAGGACCTGCAAAAAGCGGTAGTACTTGTCGCAGGCATTGACTTCATAGATGCTGCCCGGCTCGGCGGGATTATTGGCGACCAGGCCGACCACTTCACCATTGAAGCGGCAGTATCCGGTAATGAGTTGCTTGGCGTATTCGTCCTTGATCTCAAAAAAATCGCCGTCGTCAACCAGTTCGCGGATGACGTCGTGCATGTCGTAGGTCTTATCGAATTCATCAGGCACGATATCGATCAGTTTTTCCACCTCGCGGCCGGCGTCGTCGGTTCGCTCCCAGGCGAGTGGTTTTTCACGATAATTCGCCGGCAAGTATCGCAGCAGTTTGCGACAGGCCAGGATGGATTCCTCATCGCCTTCGCCCACCAGGTCGCAGGTGCCGCTCAGTTGCATATGATAGTCGGCGCCGCCAACGTTGCGATCGAACTTCTCGGATGTCGCCGCCGCAGTCTGGCGTGGACCGCCCAGCCACAGGTTGCCGGAATTTCGGCTGATGAACAGGAAATCGCACAATGTCGGAAGATACGCTCCGCCGGCAATGCAGGGCCCCATCAGCACCGTAATCTGGGGGATCACGCCCGAGTACATGGACTCGATGTAAAACATCCAGTCGATGCCGGCCATGGCCACGTCACGGTATCCCAGGCGACCGCCCGAGGAATCGAGCAAGTTCACAAGCGGGATGCCCCATGAAGCCGCCATTTCCAGGACGCGGCAGTATTTCATGATATGCTGTTGGCCGATCGATCCCCCGAGAACGGTGAAGTCCGAAGAATAGATCATGATCGTGCGGCCGTGTACCTTGGCCGTGCCCACGATGCCCCCGTCGCAGGGCGCGTCCGTGACGCGTCCGTCAATGCGGGCTCCGGTGGTGTTCACGCAGGTGCCCAGCTCGGCGAACGTGCCTTCGTCGATAAGGACGTCGATCCTCTCACGGGCGGTGAGCTTGTCGCGGCCGTGTTGCCGTTCGATATGCTTAATGCCGCCGCCGAGCTTATTTTTCTCCTGTATTGCTCGATAGCGTTCGATCGCTTCTTTCATTCGGTTTCCCATATTTCAATAACCCCCTGGTTCGATCATTCGTTTGCCCATATTTTAAAAACCCCTGGCTCGATTACGCGGGTTTGATATAGCGTCTTTTCTCCGGTACTTCTTCATGCTTGTCGGCCGATGCGTGCAGAGCCTTGATTATTCGCGAACGCGTATCCCTGGGATCGACGACCTCATGGACCGTGTACCAGGTGG
>CAYZZY010000220.1:0-3819 GCA_964482745.1 uncultured bacterium | reverse complement strand
TGAGAAAACAATAATCCTCTCTCATTTCAATCCCAGCTTTTTCATTTTCTTATACAACGTGTTGCGGTTTATGCCAAGGACTCTGGCAGCCTGCAATTGATTGCCTTCGCACCGGACGAGCACCTGGGCGAGCAAGGGTTTTTCAAGCTTTTCCAACAGCAGGTCGTAAATATCTTCCTGCCCCGCATACGAGCCGAGTTCTCGCTCGACGAGTTCGTCCCATGTGGCGCGGTATGTTGATTTCTCCATCGAGTCGGAGATAGGCAGGGCAACCCCTATATGCTCGGGAGTTATCGCCTGATCGGTCTGCATGACCATTATTCGCTTGATAAGGTTTTCAAGTTCCCGGACGTTGCCGGGCCAATCATAGGACTGCATGAGTTCCACGGCCGCGGGTTCGATCGAGCGCAGCGGTGTCTTCATGTCGTCGGCAAAGCGCTGGATGAAGTACGTCGCAAGTTCAGGGATATCCTCTTTGCGCTCTCTGAGCGGCGGCAGCGTTATGGGAACGACGTTGAGGCGATAATAGAGATCCTCGCGGAATCGTCCCGCCCTCAGTTCCGTCGCAAAGTCGCGATTCGTCGCCGCAATAACGCGGACATCGACTTTGATAGTACTGCTCCCGCCCACGGGCTCTATCTCGCGCTCTTGAAGCACGCGCAGCAATTTTCCCTGAAGGTCCGGGCCGATATCGGCCACTTCATCCAGGAATAACGTGCCCCCGTTGGCCTGCTCGAATTTTCCTCTGCGATTTGAGACGGCTCCCGTGAACGCCCCCTTGACATGGCCGAACATCTCGCTTTCGAGAAGGTTCTCGGGAATGGCGACACAGTTGATGGGAATGAAAGCTTTGGAAGTCCGCAGGCTGTTAAAATGTATCGCACTGGCGACCATCTCTTTTCCCGTTCCGCTCTCCCCCTGGATCAGCACGGTAACATCCTTGTCGGCCACGCGGCCGATTGCCTTATAGACCTCCTGCATCTTTTCCGAACTGCCGACCAGGTTGTTGATGTCATATTTCCGCCGCAGGTTTGCGCGAAGCGCCTTGTTCTCGCGCGCAAGTTCCTGCGCCTTCAGCGCTTTCTGTACAATCAGTTCCAGTTCGTCCACGTCGAACGGCTTCGTCAAATAATCATAGGCCCCCGATTTCATGGCGTCGATCGCGGTCATCATGGTTCCATATGCGGTTATGATGATAACGGCTAGGTCGGCCTGGAGCAATTTTGCCTGGGAGAGCGCCTCCAGACCGCTCATTCCGGGCATTCTTATGTCCATGAGAAGCACGTCATAATGGGCATCGCCCAGTTTCGCCAGGGCGTCGCCGGCGTTGAGGACCGTTTCCGATTGATATGCCGGGGGTCCAAACGCCTTGCTCAGCACCCAGCGCATGCTTTCATCGTCATCGGCGATAAGGATTCTCGATGGCATCTTCTTCAGTTTCCCGGTGATGACTGATGCAACTATGAGTGACGAAAAGACACGACAAAGGCGCTCCCCGCGTCTTCCTCGCTCACAACGTCTATCGTACCGCCATGTTCTTCAACAATCTTGTGGGAGATGGCGAGACCAAGGCCGGTCCCGCTTTCACGTGTCGTGAAAAACGGCATGAACAGATGTTCGAGCACATGACGTTTCATGCCGCATCCGGTATCGCTGACCTCGACGACCGCGGAAGAAGCGCCGGCGGGGCCGATATCCTCTCGCGCCTCAACCGTGAGTGTGCCTCCGTCCGGCATCGCCTGCAGCGCATTGATAAACAGGTTCAGGAAAACCTGCGTCAACTGCGCGGCATCGGCATTTATCGGCTTCATTTGCGGCGAGATATTCTTGATAATGCTGACGGCATTTTTTTCGGCCTCCGGCTTCACAAGCGCGAGCGCGCGTTTCACGACCTCCCCGATAGAGATCGGGGCAAGGTTGGCGGTAACCGGGCGCGCGAGATCCAGAAGCTGTTCCACGGTCTGATCCAGCCGGTCCACCTCGCGCACTATCACATCGGGAAAATCTTTAAGTCGCTCATCATCTTTCAATTCCCGTCCAAGCAACTGCGAGGCGCCCCGGATACCTCCAAGCGGATTCCGTATCTCATGCGCCACGCCGGCCGCCATAGTCCCGAGCGCGGCCAACCTCTGACTGCGCCGCGATTGCTGCTCGAGTCGCTTTATCTCGGTCAGATCCTGTACGTTGACAACGAAGGTCTGGTTTTCGGCCTCCCTGCTGTCTAACATTGACCAGGTGATGGCCACGGGAACAGGTTTCGAATCCGAACTGAAAATCTGAGTCTCGAAACTGCTTCCGACATTGGGATCGTCATAAATGCGGTCCAGGATGTTCATCACGCCCCGGTGGTCGGCGAACACATCAATGTAGTGCTTACCGCTCACCTCTGTCCGGCTGAATCCGAAGATGCGCTCGGCGGCCGGATTGATCGTTACCACGAGGGCGGTCGGGCCGAGGACCACCACGCCGTCGGGCATTCCGGCCAGTATACGATCCGTTCGTTCTTTGAGGGAGACGACCTCGGTTATTGCGCCGTGCACGCGAACTGCCTGCGTGATTATGGAAGCGATGATCGTCAGGAATCCCATGTCGCTTTCGAGCGTATCGTCGCCGGATCGCACCTTGTCGACACTGAGGACCCCAATAACCTCGTTCTCCTGTTTCAGGGGAACACACAGAAAAGCGATCTTGTCCCGGTCGATGTTCTTCCTGGCCCCGGTCTTGTCAAGGAACAACGGTTCCTGCCCGATGTTCGGCACGATCAGGGGACCGCCGGTCTCCACAACCTTTCCCGTTATCCCCTCCCCTACCTTGTATTTTCCCCGCCTTATTTCCTCCTCGCTGAGCCCGTGAGCCACGCGGATTATAAGTTCCTTCGAGTCGGGATCGAGCAGGGTGAGCGTTCCGCGCTCCATGCCGAATCGCGAGGCAAGGATTTCCATTATCTGCCCGAAAGTTTCCGAGAGGTCGCGGGAGGCGCCCAGCTTCTCCGATATGGCAAGAAGGGCCTCTATCTCGGGAGAGTTCACGCGCAAGGGCACTGTCAAAGGGTTGCTCTGGGATTCATTCATTTTTGGAAAGAGGAAGCACTTCGTTCATGCTTCCGGTGCGATAGCCTTCCAAATCAAGCGCAACGTATTTATAGCCGATCCGCTTGAACTCGGCCACTATCTCGGCGATCAGTCCCTCATCAAAAAAGCGATCGAATTCTGAACGCTCAATCTCTATTCTGGCGGTGTGGTCGTGATGTCGAACCCGCAACTGGCGGAATCCTTTTTCGCGCAGAAACTGCTCGGCGGCACCCACCTGCTGGAGCTTCTCGGGCGAGATCGTGGTCCCGTAAGGGAATCGTGAGGACAGGCACGCCATTGAAGGTTTGTCCCATGTCGGCAGTCCCCATGCCCGTGAAAGCTCGCGTATCTCGGCTTTTGTGAGACCGGCTTCCATCATGGGACTGCGCACGTTGAGTTCTTCGGCCGCCTGCTTACCGGGTCGATGATCGGATAGATCGTCATGATTCGATCCGTCCACCACGACCGCCACCCCCTGCTCACCGGCGACACGTGTGAGCTTGCCGAAAAGCTCGCGTTTGCAATGGTAGCAGCGATTCGGAGGATTCTCGGCAAATTCGGGGATATCAGTCTCTTCCGATTCGATTATCAGGTGCCGCGCCTGAAGCTGCCCGGCAAGGCGGCGCGCTCCTTCGAGTTCGGCTTTTGGGTAGGTCAGGGAGGTCGCCGTTACCGCCAGCACGTTTTGTCTGCCAAGCGCATCCAGCGCCGCTTTGAGCAGAAACGTGCTGTCAACTCCTCCCGAGAA
>CAYZZY010000219.1:0-3826 GCA_964482745.1 uncultured bacterium | reverse complement strand
ACTTCTCTCCCCGTTAGACAGAATCTTACCGCGGCGTATCGAGAAAGTCAAGGAAAAGAAAGCCAATTCACATTTTTTCAATTCCTGTGGTATTATAATCAGCGCATTACCCTGAAAGGAGCTGAATATCATGATGACCTCCAAGCAGTATATGGAAAGCCTTCGACGACTGAAAACAAAGGTGTATGCGTTCGGCGAGAGGATCGATGATATCGTCAAGCATCCGGTCACGTCACCGCATGTAAGCTGTGCGGCCATGACGTATGCCCACGCCGGCACGAAAGAAGGGAAACCCCTCCTGACCGCGAAGTCGCATCTCACGGGGAAAACCGTCAACCGGTTCCTGCACATTCACCAGAGCGCGGACGACCTTGTGACGAAAGTAAAAATGCTGCGGTTTCTGGCACAGCGCACCGGTTCGTGTTTTCAGCGGTGCGTCGGACTGGACGGCATCAACGCGGTCTATTCGACAACCTTCGAAATGGATGAAGCGAAGGGAACCGACTACCACCAAAGGTTTGCCGCATACCTGAAAGAGATGCAGGAAAAAGATCTTATGATCTGCGGCGCCATGACCGACTCAAAGGGCGACCGTTCGCTTCCTCCCCACAAGCAGCCCTATCCTGACGTGTTCGTCCACATAAAGGAGAGACGCAAGGACGGCATCGTGATCAGCGGGTCGAAACAACACCAGACAGGCGCCGTAAACTCACACGAGATCCTCCTGCTGCCTACGATCGCAATGCGGGCAGAGGACAAGGATTTTGCGGTCGCATGCGCGGTGCCCGCCGACGCGCCGGGCGTGACAATGGTATTCGGCAGGCAGTCCAATGACTACCGCAAGCTCCTGGAGGAGAAGACCGACGTCGGCAATCCCGCTTTTGGGCTGGTCGGCGGCGAGGCGATTATTATTCTTGAAGACGTGTTTGTTCCGTGGGAACGAGTGTTCATGTGCGGGGAGTACGAATTTGCCGGCATGCTCGTCGAGCGGTTCGCGGCGCTTCACCGGCAGAACTACGGAGGCTGCAAGGGCGGGGTGAGCGATGTCATAACGGGCGCGACCGCGCTTGTGGCCGAGCTCAACGGCGCCGCCAAGGCATCCCATGTGCGCGACAAATTAACCGAGATGATGCATCTCACGGAGACCGTCTATTGCTGTTCGATTGCCTGCTCTTCCGAGGGGACGAAGACGAAATCCGGAGCATATCTCGTCGACCTGCTTCTTGCGAACATATGCAAACACAATGTGACGCGCCATATCTACGAAATCAGCAGGTTGTCACACGATATCGCAGGCGGCCTGATCGCGACGCTGCCGAGCGAAAAAGATTTCAGAAACGAGGAGATCGGCGAACTGCTCCATAAACACTACCAGGCCGGCGGGTCGGCATCGGTCGACGATCGTCTGAGGGTCTGCAGGCTGATCGAAAACATGACGGCGGGCACGGCATTGGTCGAATCGATGCATGGCGCCGGATCACCCCAGGCGCAGAGGGTGATGATTTACAGGCAGGGAAATCTCGAACAGAAAAAAGCGTTCGCCAAGGCCCTCTGCGGAATCAAGCCGTAAGGGCATTTAGATGTCAAAAAAGGACGTCTAGTGTCAAGGTGCAGAAATAACCGTTAAAAAGATGAGCATCCAAATCCCCCTCAATCCCCCTTTTTCAAAGGGGGAAGTCTGAACTCCCTTTCAAAAGGGGCAGGAAGTATTTTACACAATAACCATATTGCGCGAAATTGCGCAATCAAGCATTAGTTCCCTGTCGAGCGAACCTCTTTTGATTATCGATGGTCAAGTTCGTAGATCGTTCCCTCATCCGATGTGCGCATTGGGCGAAGTGACAGCGCCTCCACAAGCTCGTTTTCTAATGGCAGATACCATCGCCATCTCGCCGTGTCGAGGTACACGACAACTCCGTTTGCCTGTTCAAGCCCTCTCTTCATTTCGGCCAGCTCGTAAGAAAAATCCTGGTTGACTTGTCTATCGCCGGGATCCACTTTGGCCGGGATCCATAATGCCGACCTGCCCGTGAGCGTATAGAGCGCATCGGGCGCGTTTGAAAAAACAAGGATTCCCTCGGGAAGTTCCTTGACGTGCCTTACGGCTTTGGACTGCTGCCATTTCTTGCTGCTGAATCCGAGGCCATTGTTCGAAGTATGCCAGACCCAGCCTGATCCCCGGTACAGATAGAATGCCGCAAGCATCACGCTCAGGGCGACGCAGATTATTTTTGTGGCTCGCCTTCTTTGCATGTGCTGCGCCAACCCGTACGCAAGGCACATGAGGGAAACCACCAGCGCAAAAAACACCGGCGACATGATTCGACTGTTGAGGGCGGTGTGTGCGTCGAAGAACGATATCGAGACGGCGAGGAGCACCATGTAAAAGAAGACAAAGAGACCCGTCAGGCGGGGGATTGAGGCCGGAGATTTTTCTTTCGGAGCGTTTTCCTCTTCGGGCTTCTCTTCCCTTTGGGCAAGTATCCGGTGAAGGATCGCCACACCTGAAATCGCCGCCACAATGATTATCCCCGCCGAAACACCCGAAAGCTTTGTCGGCACTATCCATGTTGAGACGGTGTGGAGGCCGACGCTGATTTTGTTGGCGGTGATCGGGTGAAAGGCCGCTTTTCTGTTCGTCAGGCTCTCCGCAACATACATGTTCCGTGTCATCCACAGGGCCGTTGGCAGCGAGCTGATTGCCAGGAAGGTGCAGGCATCCCGAATCCGGTCCCTGGGTGTTTTTGTGTTCAAAAAAAGAAGCCCGACAATCCCGGTTGCCACGAACGCTATGCCGGGATATCTTGTGAGAAACGCGAGGGCGATTGCCGCCGATGAGGCCAGGAGGAGAAGTCGTTTCGGATTCTCAAGATACCGGGCCAGGAGGTAGAGTCCTGAAAAGCCGAAAAAGATGAATAACGGTTCCGCCCATGCCCACGCATGAATCGCAAGCATATCGACCGAACTGAGTATCAGAAAAGAGCCGAGCAGTGAAACCAGGATGGAGCCGAGGGCATACCTATTGATTATGAGGCCGGCTATTAGAATGTTGGCCCCGAAAAGGAGGATGTTCAGCCATCTGGCCCCGATCTGGGGATCCGGCCCGAGGATTCCGATCGCTGATAAGAGCAGGGGATACAGGGGCGGGTAGTGGGTGATGGGTTTCGCTTCGGCGCTCCCGAACGGGATGTTCAAGCCCTTACCTTCCAGAAGGCTTCGAGCGGCGCCGATATACGTGGCCGAGTCGGGAGAGATGCCGGCGCCCCACTTCGTGGCAAACGCCAACACCAGGATGCCGGTCAAAGACAGCAAACCAAAGCAAAGAATATGATAGTTCTTTTTCTCAAACAATCGAATTCCGCATTTCCCCCTTCAATGATATCCTTGTTTGCCTGGCCGAACAAGGGGCTATTGTTGTCTGCCCTCTATCGCGCAGAGAAGCACCGCCGCTGCAATGCCCAGCCTCTTGTCGAGCAATCCGCTGAAATCCGGCGAGAAATCAACAGTGATTTTCATGACAAAAGGATTGAAATTCTGCTTGAACGTGCAGACGGGCGTGCCGTTGATTTGCCCGCTGTACTTCTGAGGAATCAGGTTCGTCAGGAAACGCCTCACCAGCGCGAGCGCCATGCTGTCTTCAGTTAAGAGTCCGATTTCCCGATCGCTCGAATCAAGAAATACCCATTCATCTCTCAGTATAGATTTGAGGCCCTTCCTTTTCAGGGCGCCTACTTTCTCGTTTGACGTGGGATAGAGGACGTCATATGTGTCGGAGATGTCAAGTATTTGCCGGGCCTGATTAAGCAGTATCTCGGTCTGCATGTCT
>CAYZZY010000218.1:0-3894 GCA_964482745.1 uncultured bacterium | reverse complement strand
CGACAGGGATGGCAAGGCCGAAGTACCCCAGGAAGTCGCGGCGGCCCTCAAATATTCAACACCCGATAATTAAGGGGAATTGGTTTGCTCTCAAGCCGACAGAAAGGCTTGCCTGGAAAGCTTTTCTCGAAGTTTCATTGCCGGGGCAAGGCTGGCCACGTAAACTCTTATTTGATAGATGTTTGCAAAGAATCTGACGATGAATTAACCGCAGAATTTCGCTTTTTCTCCTTTTGCATGTCGGGTATGGCGCGCATGGGCGCAGTCGGTGACCGGTGGCGCCGCTGGCATGGTATCCGTGCTGCTCCGCATAATAAGGACGGCTCAGAAGAAATTTCATTTCTCTCTGGCGGCGTTTTTCTTTGAATATTAAGCCTCCCGGGGCGTCTAACTAGTTGGGAGTAGCACGAACGCATGCCCTCTGATGAGGAACTGGTACAGCGAAGCCGATGCGGGGACCGGATGGCGTTTCAGGCGCTGGTTGAGAAATATGAGCGGAGAGTGTATGCGGTGGCCTACGGTCTGCTTGGAAACCGCGAGGATGCACTCGATGCCGTCCAGGAAGCCTTTGTAAAAGTCCACCGTTCCCTGGGCAGATTCAAGGGAAAATCGAGCTTTTACACGTGGCTTTACAGGATCGCGGTCAACGCGGCCATAGATCTGGGACGCAAAGGGTCTCACAGGCGGGAAGTAGAGTTTCGCGAGGAGATCGAGCCGGATGAGGAGAGGGGAGAATACCCCGTGGCTCCGGCCTCGGAGGACCCCTCCGAACGGCTTATGAGAAAGGAACTTGGCGAGATCATCGAAGACGCTATTGAAAAGCTCCCTTCCGAACAGCGCACCGCAATTGTGTTGCGGGAGATCGAAGGGTTATCATACAAAGAGATCGCCGGGATTATGGGATGTTCGGAGGGTACCGTGATGTCGAGGCTGCACTACGGAAGGAAGAAACTGCAGGAAATACTGGGTTCCCGCACTGATTTGTAAGAACGGGAACTCCGCTAAGGAGTTGAGGTGAAAATGGCTATTCGTTGCGAGAAAGTCCGAGGAATGCTCGACAGATTTTACGATAACGAGCTGAGCGGAAGGAAGCGCAATGCCGTCAGGGAACACCTCCATCGATGCGAGGAGTGCTCCAACGAGCTTCAGAAGCTCGAAGATGTGGGGAGCATGCTCAGGACGCATTACGAGCAAGTGGCCGCATCGGAGAGCATCCCCGGCGTGTGGGATCGCGTCTCGGCAGCCACTGAGGCGCCCGCTGTTCTGGCGCCCGAGCCGCTGCGTGACAGGCTGATCAGGATCCTGGCCATACCGAAGCCGGCGTGGGCGGCGGTCGGAGCTTTTGCGCTTGTGCTCGTTCTCGCCCTTTCTTACATCCCCGGCAATCACGCGCCGGTGGTGGTTGCGGCGGACGACTGCATAATAGACAGTGTCAGCGCGGAGGGATGCTCTGTAATGGTATATGAGGCCGGCGACGCCAAAATGCAGGTTATCTGGGTGATGGATCTGCAAACCGAAGATGCAGAACCGGAAACGGGAGTGCCATTATGACCGATACACCGATTCTCAAAGCTCTCGTAATTATGGCCATAGCGATTTCGATTGTTTTCTCAGCGGGGCCGATGGCGCTCGCCAAAGAAGGGGATTCAACCGACAATGTGCGAATTGTGGTGTATCTGATTGAGGCCTCGGACGGCGTTCCGTCTGTAGACCCCCAGATCAGGGATATCGTCAAGCAGCTTCACAGCACACTCCGCTATTCCACATACAGGTTGCATTCAAGAATCCCCAAAACGCTCCGCGTCGGAGAGGAGGAGAAAATAGCCCTTCCCGGTTTGCGAGAAATGCTCCTGTATGCGCGTGGGCATGAGGACGGCCTGATGAAGTTCAAAGTGAAGATCACCGCCAAGGAAGATCGCGGTCGTTCGCGCGATGTGCTGAGCACCGAGTTCAGGCTGGGAAGAAGCGGCACGATTGTTATCGGGGGGTATGACTATCATGACAGCAAGCTGATCGTTGCAATCTCGCCGGATAGGTGAAAAGCGCCCCTCACTTCCCTCCATGAGCCGGGCGGTTTCAACGTTTTCTCTCTCCTCTGCAAAATATAGACATTTCCAATTATGCGGTGCTATAATGCACAAAATCCAATGAATGAGTCGACAACGGGGCGACCCGAAAAGACCGTTCGCTCACCCGGTATTGTTACCGATTTCAAGCTCATGGTGTTATAGAGAGGAGTTGAAGGGATGTCATCCGACCACAATGGCCGTCGTATATGGGAAGAATCCTATCGATCCATGAAGGAGCGTGACAACAGTTTCACTACGGCCTCGGGAGAACACGTCGACCCGCTCAGCACGCCCGATGATCTGTCCGATTTCGAATTCGAGCGCGATCTCGGCTATCCGGGGCAATTCCCGTTTACGAGGGGCGTTTATCCCACGATGTATCGCGGTCAGTTGTGGACGATGCGCCAGTTCGCCGGCATGGGAACCGCGCGCGACACGAACGAGAGATACCACTTTCTCCTCGATCACGGCCAGACAGGCCTCTCGGTCGCTTTCGATATGCCGACGCTCATGGGCTACGACTCCGATCATCCGTTCTGTGAAGGCGAGGTCGGACGTTGCGGCGTCGCAATCGACTCGGTCGAGGATATGTCCATGCTGTTCGATGGAATCCCGCTCGACCAGGTCTCCACATCCATGACCATTAACGGTCCCGCCTCGGTCCTTTTCGCATTCTATATCGCCGCCGCTGAAAGGCAGGAGGTGCCGCCCGAGAAGTTGAGGGGAACAATCCAGAACGATATCCTGAAAGAATACATTGCACAGAAATCATGGCTCGTGCCGCCCGAGCCCTCGATGCGCATAATAACCGATATCATGGCATTTGCAACCGACCATGTGCCGCAGTGGAACACGATAAGTATCAGCGGCTACCACATTCGCGAAGCGGGCTCGACCGCGCTGCAGGAACTGGCGTTTACCCTTGCCGACGGCTTTGCCTATGTCGAAGCGGGCATTGAGGCCGGGCTCGACGTCGACTCGTTTGCCCCCCGATTGTCCTTCTTTTTCAATGCGCACAACGACTTTTTCGAGGAGATCGCGAAATACCGCGCCGCCCGGCGCATCTGGGCGCGCGAGATGCGTGACAAGTACAAGGCCAAAGATCCGCGCTCGCTGTTGATGAGGTTCCATACGCAGACCGCGGGGTGCAGCCTTACCGCGCAGCAGCCTGAGAACAACATCGTGCGGACGGCGTACCAGGCCCTGTCCGCCGTGATGGGGGGGACGCAATCGCTCCATACGAACTCGATGGATGAGACCTACGCGCTTCCTTCCGAAAAGGCGGTCAGGATAGCCCTGCGGACGCAGCAGCTTATCGCAAGTGAATCGGGTGTCACCAACACGATCGATCCGCTTGCGGGCTCGTATTATGTTGAGGCGCTGACCAACAAGATGGAACGCGGCGCATACGAATACTTTGAACAGGTCGAAAAGCTGGGCGGCGTGATAAAAGCAATCGAACGAGGTTTCTTCCAGAGGGAAATCGCCGAATCGGCAAATCGATATCAGCGCGAAATCGAGACGAACGAGAGGATAGTCGTAGGATTAAATGAGTTCGTGTTGGAAAACGAAAAGCCCGATATCCCGCTCCTGAGGATTGATCCCGCCGTCGAGCAGGAGCAACGCGATAACCTCAGGGAACTGCGCGAGAAACGTGACAACGACAAGGTGAGGCGCACCCTCGAGGCGCTGGCCGAAGCCGCGCGAGGCACGGACAACGTCATGCCGAAGATTATTGAATGCGCCCGCTCGCTCGCGACCAAAGGCGAGATATGCGACGTATTTCGCCAGGTCTACGGTCATTGGGAGGAACCGAAGATTTTCT
>CAYZZY010000217.1:0-3909 GCA_964482745.1 uncultured bacterium | reverse complement strand
GTTTTCTGTCGTCTCTCAACTCTCGATTTTCGATTTTCTCCGCAGGATCCCTCTGCAGCTGAAGGAAAGGAGTTTTGTCTAAAATGGAACTGAAAGCTGAAAAAAAACGCAAAAGCAGAAAAAACCCGGTCTACCCGGTCTACCTGTCCGCAGGCGATGAGAGCGACACCCGAAATGGCCCGGGAAATCAGGCAATTCCGGCCCTCGGCCTTTCCGGCGCGCCATGCGGAATCGGCCCAAAACCTGTCCGCAAACCTGTCCGCATTTGCCCAAACCTGTCCGCACCGAAGGCCAGAAAGAGCAAAATGAAGAAAAAGGAAAGGCGAAAGCGAGATTGCTTCGGCGCTCGGGTCTGCGACCCTTTGCGGTTCATTTGATCTGTTTTTCTCCGTGGCCTCCGTGTCGCTGTGGTGAGAATCGTTTTTTGGTTGCGGCTATGTTGCGCTGTGATGATCTGTGGTGAAGAACATCTGTTTTTCTTCGAATAGATTCGAACCTACAGGATGCTGTAATCCACCTTTATCTGTGTGCATCTGTGTGCATCTGTGGTTAGAAAGGCGATTTCTGGTTCAAGGTACCCAGTGTGCGCGCATGGGTTTGATTCGTCTGTGACATCATATTGATATCCTGCGCATGCCTGAGGCGAGAGCCTTCAGGAAAGCCGGATACGGGAAATCTGCTTGTCCGGCTTGACGAGGGGGGGATGCCCTCCCTACTCTGCCGGTTCAATGACTTTCAGGAATTCAGCTCCGCAAGCCCTTGAGAAGCCCATTTGATTTTGTTATACTCTCTCAAGTCTCCCGGTTTCAAAACGATTGGAGTACGATGAACATCGATATCTCGCGCGAATTCCGGATGGAGCCTGAAATAGAGGCGCTCTACAGGGAGTTCGATCAATACCTGCAGAAGAACCGGCATCGGATCAAGGGTGAGGTTGAACAGTTCGAACTGAAGACCGCGCAGAATCACCTCACGTATGGCGGTATACCGCTCGCCGTAGGTTTTTATCCGGTCATCTTGTCAAAAGCACAGTCCCACTCTATTTCAACAGTCGTGGAATTGATGATCGGGCTGATGGAGAAGGCGACAAGCCTGTTTCTTCAGGAGCCCGAGGTAAGAGATTTCTTTGGGTTCTCGCCGGAACAAGTTGAGCTTGTGGAGATCGACCCCGGTTACTCACCATCGATTCCATGTGCGCGGTTCGATTCATTTTTCGACGGAAAGAGCCTCCGTTTCACGGAATTGAACACCGACGGAGCGGCGGGCATGGATAGCGCCGAAAAAATGGCGAAGCTTTTTCTCGCCGCGCCGATGATGCATGAGTTTTTTGCCGGGCGGCCCATCAGTGTTTTCGACATCAAGCAGCACGTTCTCGAAGCACTGTTGGAATGCTATCGTCAGTTTTCAGGCGGAAAGGCCGGGGCGGATCCTCGCATAGCGATCGTGGACTGGAAAGAGGTCCGCACGTCCGCGGAATTTGAGGCGTTCCGGGAATTCTGCGGCGAGCGGGGATACGAAACAGTTGTGGCCGATCCGCGCGAGCTTGACTATGACGGGCACGTTTTATCGTATAAGGGTTTCAGGATTGACCTGATTTATCGCCGCGTAGTATCGACCGAATATATCGAACGTCTTGCGGAGGTCAAGGCAATGACGCAGGCATTCTGCGATCACAACGTCTGTCTTGTGGGATCATTCAGGTCTGACGTGGCCTTCAGCAAGAAGGTTTTCGGACTCCTGCATGATCCGGGTTTTGCGCGTTTCTTCACGGACGAGGAACGACAGCTTGTGGAACGGCACATACCGTGGACGCGACCGTTCGAGGACGGCGAATGCGAGTATCGCGGCAAAATGGTCAACATGCCTGATCTTGCACGCCGCGAGAAAAGCAGGTTTGTTTTGAAGCCTTCAAATCTGTATGAAGGGCGCGGTGTCTGGCTCGGTGGGCGCAAGAGCCAGGAAGAATGGGATAAACTTGTGGACGCCGCATTGAAGAGCGATTATGTGCTCCAGGAGTTGATCTTGATTCCCTCCCAGCAGTTGGGAATCGGCAAAGAAGATATCGTGCTGGAGCCCAGATTCATTCATCTGGGAGAGTACTTGTTCGGCGGAAAATTTTGCGGTTTCTACTGCCGCGCGGCAGAGGGACCGTTGGTAGACAGAACGAGCAGGGAGTTTCTGGCGCCATGTTTTGTGCTTGGAGAATGAGGGGGACACATGCCGAAAAAGAAAAGCATAACCGGATCGAAGCCGAAAGTCATTGACGCGCACATGCACATAAACTTCGGTCGGCCTCAATCGATGGAACTGGCCAAGAAGGTCGGCCTCCGGTACACGCCCGCGGGCCTGATCAAGGAGATGGACGAGAGCAACGTCGTGCGCGGGCTCATAATGACCGTACCCGATCAACTCGAGGAAAGAAAGAAATTTATCAAGAAATATCCGAACCGCTTCTGGCTGGCCGGCTCGGCCGATCCGATGAACCTGACAGATGCAGCGCTCGCCACGCTTGAGGCCGAGATGGCGAGCGGAGGTATCCGTGCGGTGAAGCTCTACATCGGGTACCAGCACTATTATCCCGCCGACGAAGCGTGTGTGCCCATCTACCAGCTTGCCATGAAATACGACACGCCAATCATTTTTCATACCGGTGACTGCGTGAGCACGATGGCACGCCTCAAGTTTTCCCATCCCCTGACCGTCGACGACCTTGCATTCCGTTTCCCCGATCTGAAGATTGTGATGGCGCACATGGGCAATCCCTGGCTCTGGGATGCGGCCGAGGTTATTTACAAAAACGAGAATGTATATGCCGACCTCTCCGGCCTTGTCACCGGCCTTAATGAGGGCTACACAAGAGAATATAGAGAGCGTCTGCTTTATCAACTTGAAAGCGCTATCTACTATTGCGGGGCGGACCACCTGATGTTCGGCACGGATTATTGCTTGGCCTCGCACGCCGATTCGCTCGATTTCTTCTCGAGGTTGAAGATAAAAAAACCTGATATGGAAGGGTTTCTCTATAAGAATGCGGTTAAGCTGTTTGGCAGGGGAGAGAAAGTTTAGCAGGACGGGGCAGGAATTGCATCGCCCAGCGGCTGTGTGAGAGATCATCACAAATCCGGAAAGGGAAAGAGAACATGATATTCAAGCAGATACTTGTGGGGATGATGGCAAACTTCACCTATGTATTCGGCTGTGATAAAACCAGGGCGGCGGCGGTCGTGGATCCGGCGGGGGACCTTTCGGAGATATTGGATTTCGCCGAGGAGAACGACTTGAAGATCGAGTGGATATTTGCCACTCACGGCCATTCGGATCATACGAGCGGAATCAATTCACTCGTCAAGGAAACCGGCGCAAAAGTGGTGGTCCACCAGGGTGACGCGCACCCGCTGGAACGCGCCGGCATCAAGGTTGACAAAAGAGTCGAAGACGGCCACAGGGTGAAGGTCGGCGAGGTAGAGGTTGAGATCATCCACACGCCCGGGCACACGCCCGGCAGCATGTGTCTGCTCGCCGAAGGCAAATTGATAACGGGAGACACCCTCTTTGTCGGCAATTGCGGCCGCTCCGATCTTCCCGGCGGCAGCATGGAGCAACTCTTCAACAGCCTTCACAAAAGGCTCAAGGTCCTGGACGACGACATCGAAGTGTATCCGGGACACGACTACGGCAGCAGGCCCTCCTCAACGATAGCGTTCGAAAGAGAAACCAATCCGACACTAACCTGCAGCACGCTCGAAGAGTTCGGAATGGTTCCCTGACAACGATTTGATATCTAATAAAGAGGCATAAAATTTGGTCGGCGGTTTAGGTCTGATTGGATGCATTCCTAATTGAAAAATCCCCCTCAATCCCCCTTTTGCAAAGGGGGAGGTCCACACCTGTCTGCAGAAGTGTAGACAC
>CAYZZY010000216.1:0-3910 GCA_964482745.1 uncultured bacterium | reverse complement strand
CGGATTCCGATACTGAGGGATGGCAGGATGGTCGGTCTTGTTACGACAATGGATGTTTTAAAAGCGGTAGCGGAAGGGAAACAGATATAGCCGGCGTGAGGTTGCCCGCAAACCAGGCCGTACGGCGTGGGTCAAATCCTTCTTCTCTGATGGATACTTACAGTATTGACGACCACTTCACTGGTGTCCTATCCATGCTGTGTTTTCCCCGAGTAGAGGCTGTACCCGTTGCTGACTCCCGGCTTTTTCACCCGCCTTCTAAAGACTCCATCGTCTCCTTCAGAAATGCCAGAAACGCCTCCCTGAACTCCTCTCTTCTCAGCCCGTACTCGACTTGTGTCTTGAGATAGTCGAGTTTGTTGCCGATGTCATACCGCGTGCCCTCGATGGTCAGCGAATAAACAGGCTGCCGCGCCTGGAGCGTTCGCAGGGCGTCTGTGAGCTGCACCTCATTGTTTGCTCCCTTCGGCAGGCCCTCGAGAATAGAGAAGATCTCCGGGGACAGTATGTAACGGCCGGCGATCGCGAGATTGGAAGGGCTTTCCTCTATTCGGGGTTTTTCGACCAGATCTTTTACCCTGTGGATGTTGTCCCTGACCTTCTCTCCGCTGATGATGCCGTAACGCGGGATTTTTTCTTCGGGCACGGTCTCCACCGCGATAACGGTCTCTCCATACTCCGCATGGCAGTCGATCAACTGCTGCATCACCGGCACCCTGGAATTGATGATCGTGTCGCCCAGCAGGACCGCGAACGGTTCATCGCCCACGTGGTCCCGCGCCTGATAGACCGCGTCCCCGAGGCCGTTCGATTCTTTCTGGCGGATGTAATGAATATTTGCCATCTCGGCGGTCTGGCGTATCTGTTGAAGCAGGGACTCCTCATTCTTGCCCTTGAGGATCTGCTCCAGTTCGAAGTTCCTGTCGAAATGGTCCTCGATGGCCCGCTTGCCTTTGCCGGTGATGATGAGGATGTCCTTGATGCCCGCGGCGACGGCTTCCTCGACGACGTACTGTATCGTGGGCGTATCGATGATGGGAAGCATCTCTTTCGGCTGCGCTTTTGTCGCCGGCAGGAAGCGCGTGCCCGAGCCCGCCGCCGGAATGACCGCTTTTCGAATCATCTATGTAGCATCTCCTTCTGCGACTACGGGTTTTATGACCTTTGCGTCGATTTTGTCAAATGCGGCTTTCAATTCGGCCAATACATCGTCGCTCTTGTACATTCCGATTATCGTTCCGCCGGATCCCGCAAACTTCGCCGAAGCTCCGAGCCGGCGGGCTGTATCTATCATCTCGCGGTTGCCGTCGCTTATCGGCATGATCCGGCTTCTGAGATCGAAATTCTCATTCATCAATTCAAACACTCGATCCGGGTCCTTATCCAAGAGCGCCTGCTTTCCCTCTTCGGCGATCTCTGCGATCCGGCCCAGCGTGTCGAGGACAAACTTGTCGCCTCTTTCGAATCCCACGCTAATCGTGTTCAGAGCGTGGCCCGACACCTTCCCCAATTTTGTCCTGTAGGCCACGAACACAGGCGGCAGGAGGCCGGCGTCCAACCGCTCATAGATGCCGATGTTCTTTCCCTCCATCACTTCGCGGTTGAAATCCATGTACATGCATCCCTCATATGCCTGGATGACCCTGTCCTGCAGGCCGGCATTGATCCCGAGTTCGCCTTTCTCGGCATCCAGCGTGAGAGAGGGGAGTAGTTCCAGCGGAATATCTACACCATGGAACTTCATGAGGACTCGCATTGTCGCGGTGACGATGGCGCTGGATCCGCCAAGCCCGACCTGTCGCGGTATTGACGAGCGGAACCGGATCGTGAAATTCTTGTTTTCCAGCTTGATTCCTTTCGAGGCACAATGCTCATGGAATTTTTTGATTGCTGCCTTGATCAGGCGTTCCGCCCCGTAATAGCCATACAGATTAACCTGCTTGACGAGATCGTCGATACTTTTGTAAGAGTTCGTATCAGGCCCGGACGCTTCAATTCGAAGCTCATCGGTTTGCTCCAGCGAAACGCGTGCGGAGAAATTTCCGAGCGCGATGGATATGGTCTTGCCGAAATAGCCGTCGGATGGATTCCCCAGAAAACCCGCCCGCGCATACGCTTGCGCCTCTATTGCCATGTCAAGCTCATCCTTTTCCGGATATTGATTCAGTCACGATTCATGAAATCTTATCCCGACACGCCAATTAAGTCAAGAAACATGCGACAGCGACGCACTATCAAAGATTATTTTCTGCCACAAATGTTTCTCCGGGGGCGATATGAGCCTGCCCACGACCTCGACCAGGGGAAGCAATCTCATTTGTTCTTCTGGCGGGTGGCCCCGATAACTTGTTATCGGGGTTGCATAGCAACAAGCGGTTCCCCTCTCTACTTTTTCATTTCCAGGTTATCTGTACTACTTCCCTTGAATTTCGTGAATTTTTGTTGAGATTTTCATGCGCCATCGTCTATAAGTCCAGCGATTGCAGATGGTACGGCGACGGGGACTGTACCTATTTACGGAATCCCGTCTTTTGGATTCGTAGAATAGGGGCTGTACCCAGAGCCAATGTTTTGGTTGCGGCTCTGCTGCGCTGCACCACTAACTGTCAGTTTCTTGAAATTGGGTCGTGATTTTCATGCGATGCCATCTGTAAATCCAACAGATGCAATTTGTTCGGGGCGACGGGGACTGTACCAAGAGCCAATGTTTGGTTGCGGCTATGCTGCGCTGCGCACTCTGTGGCAAATAAGCCCCTTTTTCTGCATTCGTGCGATTCGTAAAGATCTCCAGTGATTCACCCGTTCGCGACATTTGTGATTCAGCTTTTCTTCGCGGCTAGAGTCTTTCGCTTTTTCCCCTTTAACCTTTTCCCCCGGCCTTTCTTGCCCCTGCTTCATTATGATAAGATAAAGTCGGTCTATTTTGTCTTATATTGCAGCAACACTCCCATTCCGGCGGTCCCATACCCGGCGGATATAAAAAATAATAAAACCATAACTCTATATATAGAAATGGGTTGTGAACCTTTATCTGAAGACCATAAAGTTATCGTTTATGCTGGCACGATCTATGCTTTTTCTTAAGGCAAAAGGGAATAGATCCTTGGTATATAGGGAAAAATCAATACAAGTGATGCGATGGAACAAGGGAATATCTGAATGTGTGTCCATTTTTTTAACACTTTCGACCACATCGAGATAGTCAAATGAAGAATGGGGATTTCGCTTATTTCCTCGGCGATTCACCAGAAACGTCCCAACAGAGGATAACCCGGAAGGAGACATGAAAATGTCTTATTTGAATATTCGATGTACGGTGTGTGGTTCAAATTACACCCTGATGACGGAAGAGCTAAATGTGCTTGCTTTGTTCAAATGTTCCGAATGCAATCAGCACAGCGTGTATGTCTGCGGAAAGGTACTGCTCCTGAACGAGGATATAATGGAAACAGGCACGGATGAGCAAAAATTCGAGCATGTGCTCGGCGTCGCACAAAAAATGGCTGACAAGTTTTCCGATAATGTATTGGGTTATTTTGATCGGATAATCGATGTCAATTCGAGCATCAGTATTCCCGAAATTCGGCATCGAATTAAGGAACAATCTGATCGGAAGGCCGAAGCCGAGGAAGAAAGGGAAACCCAACCTCAGCTTGCTCCTTCAATCCTGTCTGCAGACGCCTCCAAGATAAGCGATCAGGACGTCCGCGACTTCGTCGGGATCGATCTCAATCTGATTGATAAGAAGTCATACTTCGAAAAGATCTTCGGCGGCAACAGCAATAATAACTGAACCAGTGCGGGGACAGCGTAAAATCCCTCCGGCAGTTTAATCTGCCGGAGGGATTTTCTTTTTGCTGTTTCATACAGGGACAGAACATGAACCACTTGACAGAGTCAGCACTTCATG
>CAYZZY010000215.1:0-3916 GCA_964482745.1 uncultured bacterium | reverse complement strand
AGCGCGATGAAGCGGACATGTTCCTGGCGGGCGGGGCCGAGGCCGCGCTGGTTCCACTGGGGCTGGGCGGATTTTGCGCGATGCGCGCGCTTTCGACATCCCGCAACGACGATCCCGAGCGAGCGAGCAGGCCGTTTGATCGCACGCGCGACGGATTTGTCATGAGCGAAGGCGCCGGCATAGTGTTGCTCGAGGAGCGCGAGCATGCGCGCAAGAGGGGCGCGAACATCCTGGGGGAGATAATCGGTTACGGCATGTCGGCTGACGCCTACCACATAACCGCCCCGGCTCCGAACGGCGAAGGCGCTGTTCGCTCGATGCGCGCCGCCCTCAAGAGCGCGCGGACTTCTCCCGATTCTATTTCCTATATCAATGCTCATGGCACCTCCACCCCGCTCAACGACAAGTTTGAGACAGAGGCCGTGAAGACCGTCTTCGGCGATCATGCGCGGGAAATCGTCATAAGTTCTACGAAGTCGCACATGGGACATCTGCTTGGCGCTGCCGGGGGAGTTGAAACGATCGCAACGCTTCTTTCACTCCGGGATGGCATCGCTCCGCCGACCATCAATTATGAAGAGCCCGATCCCGAATGCGACCTCGATTACGCCCCGAACACGGCACGGGAAATGAAGATGGAATATGCTCTGAGCAATTCCTTCGGATTCGGCGGAACCAATGCTACCCTCGTCTTCAAAAAAAGTGAATAATCGACTGTCTTCTTTTGTCATCAAGCCTGCCCGGCGAAAGGAACTCAGAAAACTGGAGGAGACGCTTCGCCTCCGTTTCCGGCGCCTGCAACTCCTCGAAGAAGCGCTTTCGCATTCCTCATTTGTCAATGAGATGCCCGAGCAGGGACATCCTCACAACGAAAAACTCGAATTCCTCGGTGACGCGGTCCTGGAACTCGTCATCAGCCACGAGCTTTTCGGAAACTATCCGACTTATTACGAAGGAGAACTCACCAAACTCCGGGCTGCCGTCGTGAGCAAACCGACGCTTGCCAGGATCGCCATGAATATGCGTATCGGAGACTATATCAGCCTTGGCAAAGGAGAGGAACTGGGCGGCGGCCGGAAACGGAACTCGTTGCTGGCGGACGCGCTGGAGGCGATTATTGGAGCAGTCTACCTCGACCGCGGACTCAAGGCCGCCCGCGAGTTCGTCATCAGGCATTTCAGCGAGGAGATCGAGCGCCTCGATCATGACAGGCACAAAATGGATTTTAAGTCCATCCTGCAAGAAATAACGCAATCGAAGTTCCAGACACTTCCCCGATATACGGTTGTAAACGAAGTCGGACCGCCTCACGACAAAATCTACGAAGTCTTGCTCAGGATCAACGGTGAATCCTATGGCACCGGCCGCGGCCGGAACAAGAAAGAAGCACAGCAAGAAGCCGCCCGCAGCGCCCTGAAAAAACTGCAGGGATAAACCCGCTGACAAATGGGGAGTTCGATGCATGGATTATTTCCTGACTGAAAGACAAAAAAACATTCAAGAACTTGCCCGCAAAATCGCCGTCGAAAAAATTCGGCCTGTAAGGGCGAGTCTCGACGAGGCGTCCGAGTTCCCGCGTGAAATACTCGATGAGTTCGGCAGGGCCGGCCTGTGCGGATTGTTTATTCCTGAAATGTATGGCGGCGCCGGAGACGGATGCCTCGGATTGTGCCTGGCGGTGGAAGAGACGGCACGAGTGTGCGCGGGAGTATGCGCCAGCTATGCGGCGACCGCCCTCGGGGCCTTCCCGATTCTCCTTGCCGGAACCGAGGAACAGAAGGAAAAATACCTGCCCGCCGTCGCGTCGGGGGAAGCGATCGCGGCATTCGGGCTGACAGAGGAAAAGGCCGGGAGCGATGCCGCTGGCATTGAGACAACAGCGGTTGCCGACGGCGACTTCTATGTTCTCAACGGGCGCAAACAGTGGATCACTAATGCCGGCGAGGCGCAGATCTATACGATATTCACGATGACCGACAAAAGCCGCGGCAGCCGGGGCGCTACCGCGATAATCGTCGAAGAGGGTACGCCGGGAATGACCTTCGGGCGAAAAGAAAACAAGATGGGCATTCGCGCATCGATCCAGAAGGAAATCTTCTTTGAAGACTGTCGCGTCCCGAAGAAAAACGTGCTCGGAAAGGAAGGCATGGGGTTTGCCGTGGCCATGAGAACGCTCGACAAAACCCGTCCCGGCATCGGCGCGCAGGCGGTCGGGCTGGCGCAGGGCGCCCTCGACGAGGCCATCGCGCATGCCCGCAAGCGCGAGCAGTTCGGCCAACCGATAACGTCGTTCCAGGCGATACAGCACATGCTCGCCGACATGGCCATCCAGATCGAAGCCGCGCGCGCCCTTGTCTATGCGACCGCGCGAATGGTTGACGCCGGCAGCAAAAGTGTCTCGAAAGAATCGGCGATGGCCAAAGTGTTCGCCTCTGATGTCGCGATGCGGGTTACCACCGACGCCGTCCAGGTGATGGGCGGGTACGGCTACATGAAAGAGTATCCGGTCGAAAAAATGATGCGCGACGCCAAGATAACGCAGATCTATGAAGGCACCAACCAGATCCAGCGCAACATCATCGCCCGGTACCTCATCAAAGAGGCTGCCGCCGGTTCATGAGGGGGCCTCGCCTCCGACTCTTCTCAATAGGATGGTTGTCCTCTTATCCCGCCGCTGTTTTCCATGAGGCTGGTCTCGATCGGTACACTGAGGCGATGGAATAACACGATATCTCTGTCCGACAGGTTCTGCAGATCGATAAAGAGCAGCAAGGTCTCCAGCGCTGAAGCCTCCAGACCGGGAAGCGCGGTCTGATCGATACTCCTCGATGGATTGTTTTTTCCAAATGCCCTGACCAGATCGAGTTCCTGCTGGGAGAGGGCGTCCATATCGATCCCCAAATATTCCTTGTAGCAGTATACGGCATCGCCGTAGCGTATGATAAATGCAAAATCTTTCGGTTTTGGTCTGGTGAAATTGACATAGGGAAGCCTTTCGCTCATAAAATTCCCGAGTTCGCCGGCAAACTCCTTGAAATCCACTTTGAAGAATTTTTCGTCCTGAAACAGATCCTGTTCATCCGGTTTCAGGTGGTAGAAATCGATCTCCCTATAAGCCTTCCTGAAATAGCTGTCCATCCGGCTTTCAATCGCCCTATCTGTCTTATCGACAACCGTCACCGCCGGGCTGGGGCGGGGTGCAGGGGATGCCGCCGGTTCCGTTTCCCAGGTGACTCCGGCAACCCCCCGATCCGGGGGCGTTGAGCATCCGGAGGCAAGCAAACCAATGGCAAGGCCGCAGAGTATTGCACGAAAAGAGCCGCTTTGAATTATCTTAATGACCAAAGAAAGATTCATAACACACATTACCCTGGTGTCATATCACACATGAATGAGCAGGTACAGGAATTCCGGGGACATGGATTTCTCGGCTCCGTGTACCCGGAATTCCCCTAGTCGCTCCTGCGTCTCTGCGCAAAAAAAACGAAACTGTATTTTTGGAGGCCAGTGACACAATCGGATAGACCTGTCAAATCTTAACGCGGCAACCGGGGAAAGGCAAGCGAAATCACGACGATGATGTCATGGTCGATCTTTCCTGAACGAGTGGTTAGGCCGCATGGGGAGTCTTTCCCCCGAAAAGTCAAAACTGATTTGTCCGATGGTAGAAGTTGACAGACCAACGGCACAATGACTGCAAATTTTCCGAAACCCGGGATAGTTAGAAGTGGAAATTTGCAAATAGTGTGAGAGAAGGAATCTGTAGTACTAATGTTCAGAATCGTGAATTTTTGTTGAGATTTTCATGCGCCATCGTCTATAAGTCCAGCGATTGCAGATGGTACGGCGACGGGGACTGTCCCTATTTACGGAATCCCGAATCTGAAGGGGACTGTACCAAGAATTACGGGCCGAG
>CAYZZY010000214.1:0-3917 GCA_964482745.1 uncultured bacterium | reverse complement strand
CTCATGTACAGTTGCGTACGCATATCTAAAGTGCGCACTCGTGGCGCACGACCAAACATGTTGACTCGAGGGAAACGGTCGGCGAGTTAAGGTATATAGAGGAAATATGAGTGAGGGAAGGCGTGGGCATGGACAGTCAGTTTGTTGTTATCTTGACCTCATACGAAAAACGCTACCATGTGCCGTAGGGACTTATGGATAGATCCTACTCCGCTTCAGCCGTGAAAGAACCTTTTCATCTTCTTCTGTGCGGTTTGGCTGCGCCGACGCGGGCCGAAAATACGTCTTCCCAGATCTGGACTCCGAGAACGCCAGTCAGCAGTCGGATATTTCCCGGCTCACCCGCCTGGTGCCGTTTCATGACATCATGCACCGTCTTCTGCGAGAAGTATCCCTTGTTCCGCAACGCCTCCTCGGAGAACGCGTCCCGGACGAACTCGGGCACGTCCCGGCGTAACCAACGCCGGAAGGGCGACGACAGACCGCGCTTCTTGCGCCAGGTGATCTCGTGGGGGAGATGCGGTGCCAAGGCGCGACGCAGGACGTACTTCTCCGTGTTTCCGCGCAGCTTGACGCCTGGGGGCATACGAGCGCACAGGCTGATCAACTCGTGATCCAGAAAGGGTACCCGCGCCTCGACCGAGTGGGCCATGGAGCCGCGATCGAGCGTGTGGACCACGCTGTTGGCAAGGCGCACACGCATGTCGTAATACTGCAGCTGGTGAAACGGGTGCCAGGATGTAAAGTCCTCGGGGCGCATCGGTTCCAAGGCTCCTTTGGGTGTCTGCTCCACCTCTGCCCAAAGGTCACCGCTGAACAGGTCCGGCAGGATGCCGTTGACCCAGGGGCCGCATGTCAGGCGCCGGTATCGGCGGCGGCACATTTCGGGCCCGCACTGTAGCAAATGACAGGCGCCCGGCCAGCGGCGGCGGAGGAAGGGGGCGGCGCCCAAGGCATTCCGCCATGAGCGTGGCAAGTGCGAGAGCGGGCGCATCAGTCGATCCCCGGCATACCAGGGGTACCCGCCTAAGACCTCGTCTGCGCCCTCGCCGGTCAGGACCACCTTGACATAACGGGCCGTGAGCGCTGAAAGACGCATTCGCACGAGTTCCAGGCCGGCGGTCATGGGATCCTCGGTATGCCACAGGCCGTCCCGGTAGGCGTCCAGATCCGTGTTGCGGAAGGTGACGCGGTGCGGGATCAGTCGGCTTTCCGGGTATCGGTCCAGGGTGGGTGTTGTGCCGATCTCATCCACGTCGGGATCCTCGAAGCCGATCGAAAAGGCGTGAACCGGAGAGCCGCCGGAGGCCTTGACCGCCAGAGCCGCCACACCGCTCGAGTCAACGCCAGGACTCAGCCATACACCGACCGGCACATCACTGCGCATGTGGATGCTGACGGTTTCCTCCAGTTTCTCCCGCAAGGATTCGGCCCACACCTTGGCCGAGACCCCACGATCACTGGCTCCGCGCACCGGAAACTCTGGATGCCAGTACGATCGCCTAGTGAGGCGTCCATCCTGCCAGATAAAGTATTCGCCCGGTAGGAGTCGGCGGATGTTACGTAGCAGTGTGCGGGGTGCCGTAATGTAGCCGAACTCGAAGAGGTCGCGCAGGGCGGCAGGATCGAGTGTCTTCGGGATCATGTTGGCCGCCAGCAGGCTCTTCATTTCCGATCCAAAGAGGAGATTGCCTTCGAACTCTGCCCAGTACAGTGGTTTGATGCCAAGTCGATCCCCGGCCAGCATCAGGCGCCGGCGGGAGGAATCCCAGAGCGCGAAGACGAACATGCCGCGAAGATGCGGCAGCAGGTCGGCGCCGTGCTCCTCGTACAGGTGAAGGATAGTTTCCACGTCGGAACGCGTGCGAAACATATGCCCTTTTGCTTCGAGCGTCTCGCGTAGCTCCACGGCGTTGTAGATCTCTCCATTGCAAACCAGGGTCAGGGTCCGGTCTTCGTTGTCAATGGGTTGGTCGCCCGTGTCGAGGTCAATGATGCTCAGGCGGCGGAAGCCGAGGCCGATACCGGGGCGGAGGAAGAAGCCGTCACTGTCGGGGCCACGGTGGGCGAGGAGGAGGGTCATGTGGGCCAGCATGGCCGGGTCGACGGGGTGTTCTCTTTCTGAATAAGCTACGCCGCAGATACCACACATGGGGCTGTGGAGATTCCTCTCGTGTCGGCTCGTGACCCTCTGCAAGGAGACCCAAGAAAATAGGGGTTTCCATTAAAATGGGAGGAGTATACTGAAGGAGGTGCTCTGGGTCAAGACGCGCGGTTCTGTCTCCGCGAGGGTTACGTTTGCACATGCGACGGATGGAAGCAACACATGTATTGAATACTCCCGGGTGATTGCCTCCATCGAGAATCCCAGGGCCATCCGGAGTATTCTTGAGCACCTCGGTCTCTGGCTCGCCAACGCCCGGCCCAGAAGCTCATTCCAGAGAGAACTCAATGCAGGGCATGGTTTGGTGTGGGCAAAAGGGAGAAGATGAAAAACAGCCCCATTTACCGGGGCCATGGCCCTTGATTATGTCCAGAAGGCCCGTAGCGGCGGGGTATAAAACGAAAAATATGGCGACTTCTGCCACCAATGCATGGGTAGGGTAGGGGCAATCAGCAGAGAGCGAAATTTAGGCGAAAATCATCGGAGATGAGCGGTGCCCACGAGAAGGGTGTTTCGACGGTCATCGAAGTTGGTTTTCAGAAAAAAATGTACGGGACGGATATAGCGATCTCCGATTTCCCGTTGTGTGTGGGGGGGGTATGGCCACGAACCATGATCATATTCAGGACATATGTTGAATCCCTGCCAATCTGGTAGGCAGAGAACCTCAGGGCAATTCTGCTGCAGGGAAGGGTCCGACCCGGCGTTGAATAGTACTGCTCGATATATTGAGTTGAGCCTGTTCGCTTCGATGGGCAGGTAAATGACCATCATGAACGCCCATCTGTCAATGTCTGTGTTATCTTCATCTTAATGCTGAATCCAATTGCCCCAGGCACCCATTTGTTGCTTTTATTCATAGGGGTTATCCCAGGGTATGAACAATGTGTCAGGGAAGTTAAAGTCAAGAGCCAAGTAGAATAATATGTTATATTGTCCGAGTAGCTCGCTTATTGAATAGCCAAGATAGACTCCAGGTTCGAGCATACGAATTTCGTCAGTAAACTTATGAAATGGCGGTACAGGACGAATACGGATCATCGGTCTGCCATCCAGACCTGAATTGTCATATGAAATGTAGTGCTTGTACAGTTCTATATCCAGGGTGTAAAAATGTCTGTTGTACATTTCCCCGCCAGTTTCATCCGTATAGAATGTCTTTCCGACCCATCCGACCAATATTCGCTGCCCAGGGTGATAAGCATAACCGGGACGCTCATCATAAATTAGGTCCATTTTGAGCGGTACCCCAGCACTCGGTGCTGCCCACCCAGGCATTGGACCAGCTTCTGATATTGAAAAAAGATAATCAAATTCTTCGTGGCTTAACTCATAGATTGCCAGGGATGTCGGATTCGGACATTGATCATCACATGCATTTCCTCTGCCGTCCCCATCCGTGTCAGTTTGAGCAGAATTGCCCACAAGAATACAGTTATCCGCTGCATCCTCTACCCCATCAGAATCCATGTCATTGATATCTTTGGTATCCTCACCACATCCAGGTCCAAGAGCTATAGCGATAAGAACAAGGATACTGAAGAATGAAATTTCATGTTTCATACAAATCCTCCTTGTTAAAACATATTACTCAAGAGTATTGTCTTTATAAAGTATTGTCTTTATAACTTAATCTTCCAGTACCCTGCAACCAAGAAAAAAGAAGCATGAGAATCGCATACCTGAAACTCAAGATATCCACACGATAGTCTTGGTCCGAGGGGGCAGATCTCCAGGAGCCCCAACTGGTGAA
>CAYZZY010000213.1:0-3931 GCA_964482745.1 uncultured bacterium | reverse complement strand
CAAATATGAAGTTAAACCATTTTTTGGAGTTGAAGCGGCGCTGAAAATGATCGGAATGGGATAAATTTCGTGTGATATCGTTTTGCAATAAAGGCAAGTCTATTCAACAGGGTTTGCCCTTTTGATTTTTATGATATATGTAATGCGCAAAAATTGGCTTCACGTTGTTCGTTTGGCAAGCTATCCGGAATTTACGTTCTTCATATTTTACTTTAAATATGTTCTTCCACGGTTTTAATGAAAGTCGAAGTTTCCGGTTAGTAACTAATGCCCGGCTGTTTCAGAATAACATTACAAATTGCATATTATAATGAATAAAAACGACACACCAACCCAAGATAACCTGCGCATTTTGAGCCGGGTGATTAGCTTTTCTCTCTATACGCTGATTCCGCTGTCGGCTTTCTTTCTTGTCGCGGGCATCCTCTCCGGATCACTCACCGTCATGGCGATCACGTTTGACTGCGGTTTGGGATTGCTGATCCAGTTGGTCGGATTCTTCTCGATCCGGACCATACTGAAATCCAACGTGCACCAATTCCCGTACGGCACGGGCAAACTGGAAAACTTCTCGAGCCTTCTCTATGGCGTCCTGTCTATTCCTACGGCGATATTCATTATATACTCCTCGGCGGCGCGGCTGACGTCCGCACCGGTTTCGGTTGCATTTGGCGTTGCGCAATTGCCGTTGATTCCGGCATTGATCCGCTCGACGTTGCTCTGGCGATGGACGAGCCGTCTCAAGGTCAACAGCGAGTCTCCGATGATCTACTCATACTACATCGGAGCTAAGGTCTGCACCATGTTCAATGTGGCCGTGTTTGTCGGAATCAGCGTGGGGTTGATGCTGTCACAAACCGGGCAGGTGCGCCTTGCTGCCGCCGTCGATCCGCTCCTGTCCACCTTTATCGCCGTCTACTTGCTCTACAACGGGCTTCGGTTGACCATATCGAACTTCAAATCAATCGCTGACTATCCACTGCAGGAGGACGATCAGCTGAAGGTTCTCGCTGCGTTGAGTCAGCAGTACGACAAGTACGACAACATCGGGAATATCTACACACGAAAGAGCGGAGACAAGCGCTTCATTACCATCGAGCTGTTTCTGAGCGACGAGACTAGCATGAAAGAAATCGGAGAGCTGAAAAGCGCTGTGCAGGCTTATCTTGCACAGCACTTCGGCCACATGCACTTCTCTCTGGTTCCTCTCAGATCGCCGGCAGGAATGAGCGATGGCGCGAGAACGGTGCCGGGTGACGACCGCATGAAAATTGGGGACATTAACCAGATGGAGGTCTACGACGGCTTCGCCGATGACTATCATCTATTGCTGGGTGATTGGGAACAAGACGTCAAGGCTCAGGCTCGGGTTCTGGATCGAATCTTGAAGCAGTATGCCCCCGGTCCTGTCCACACGGTGCTGGATTGCATGTGCGGCATCGGAACTCAGTGCATCGGCCTTGCGGAGTTGGGCTATCGTGTCACGGGCACAGACATCAGTGGAAACGCCATCACAAGGGCCAAGGAAGAATCCCGGACGAAAGGGGTCGCGATCGACTTCCGGCAGGCTGACGTCCGGTCCCTGGAACAGGTGGTCTTCGAAACGTTCAACGCCGTCATCTGTTGCGACAACTCCCTGCCGTCATTGCTGACTGAAGACGATGTTCTGCGGGCACTCACGAACATGAGAAGCCTCCTGGATTCTAACGGCCTGTGCGTCATCAGCATCCGGGACTACGACCGGGTTTTCTCTGAGCGAAAAACGTTCCAGTTTCGCCACCTTCATGAAAAAGAGGGTCGCCAAATCCTGGTGTTTGACACCTGGGAATACCCTGAGGATCAGTTCTTGAAGTGCAATGTTTTCTTCGTTACGGGGGCAGGTCAGGACTGGAACGCAACATGCCGGCCCCTGATTTTCAAAGCCTTGTATCGAAATGATATGAAGCGCCTGCTGAAGAACGCCGGCTTCGCGACGTGTGATGTGGTCAGTGAGATCGATGGAGTCCGTCTCCAGTTTGACCACTACCTTTGCCGAGCAGAGTAATCTGCCCGGCCGTTACCGTGGCTGTCGTGCAAAGGAATGATGCGTGTATGCAGATTGTTGTTGATCTCGAGAAAATCCGCGCCAATTGTGTGGCCATCAAGAGGATCTGTGATGCCGCGCGTATGCAACCGGTGTGGGTGACAAAGGGATGTCACTCACATTCGAGCATAGTGCGCGTTCTGGCAGAGACTGGGGAAGGCCTTCTTGGCACATCGCGCGTGCAAGAGTTCGGGCGGATTCGTGACTGCTTTTCGGGCCAGATCATGATGACGCGCTTCCCGTCGTCACGCGAGGTGGTCGATACGGTTGGGAGTGCCGATGTCATGTTTGTCTCTGACGTCTATCACGTCGAGGTTCTGTCCAATGCGGCGACGGCGACAGGCCAAACGCAGCAGGTACTGCTTATGATCGATGTCGGCAACGGCCGCGAGGGTGTTCGGCCTGGCGATGCGGCGACAGTGGTCAAGCGGTGTTTGTCTGCTCCAGGACTCGAGTTGATTGGTCTGGGTACGTCAGTCGGTTGCCTCGGCAGGTATCGCGTCGGAATCGATAATTTGCACACATTGATCGATGTGGCTAAGGGAGTCTGTGCGCTGACGGGATGGCAGGCGCGATGCTTGTCGGCAGGAAGCGGAACGATGCTTCTAGACCTTGTCCGCTCGGGACAAATGCCGCCGATGATCACACAACTGCGCATCGGCGCCGCCCTCCTGGTCGGAGAACGTCCCCCGACGAAGGAAGCGTTCCCGTTCTTGCATCAGGATGCTTTCGTGTTTCGTGGAGAAATCCTGGAGTTGGGAGTAAAGCCGCCGATTCTGCCTGATCGATGGGGTACGGATGCGTTTGGGAAGACGCTAATAGCCGGAAAGACGGAACCCCGGCGACAGGCACTGATGAATTTTGGTGTTGTCGATGTTGATGTGAACGATCTCACCCCGCTGATCTCGACATGCCGGATTTTGTGGGCGTCCACGGACTACACTGTCTGCGACGTAACCGCCTGCCGAGAGGATCTTCGTATTGGTTCCGTCCTCGAGTTTCGGATGGCGTACAGTGCAATTGTGCGCGCCATGGGTTCGGCATACATCGATAAGGTTTTCGCAGTAAATGGAACAGGAAACAGTGTCAAAGCTTGAAAGACAGAACAACAGGGAAGTCGCAGACGGCCATTACCTCGCGGCTCAGACAATTCAAGCTTTGCTGATTTCAAAAGCAATTGTGAACGTTTAAACTTTTATATGCCGCTGCTCACCAGCGCGTTGCTGCCTGTCCATAGAATAAGAAGGAGAGATCTTGATGGCTGAACACGTTTGTCCTGTCTGAAAACGATTTCGATGCAACCGTTTCTCTGGCCGAGCAAAAAGGGTTCAAGGTCGTCAACAGATCGCGAACATTTTCCGGTCGGTCCGCACTATTTCAGAAGTAGAAAGCATTAAATAGACACAACCAGTTAATGCCCCTGAAAGCATACGGTCTGTCCTTGTATGCGTCAGATGATCTCAAACATAATGCGATGAGCCAAAATCTCGAAAAAATGCTGAAAGATGCTGCACAAGGCCCAGGCCGCATCACAGTACTTACAGGAGCCGGCATCTCCGCCGAGAGTCATATTCCCACTTTCCGCGGTCCCGAAGGATACTGGACCGTCGGATCAAAGGCGTATCATCCCCATGAAATGGCAACTTTTGAAATGTTTATGCAGAAACCAAACTGCTGATTGTTGCGGGCACCTCGGGCGCAACCAATCTTCCGAACCGGATTGCAGGGTTGGTCCACGGCCGCAACGGGAGCATTGTTGACATCAACATCGAAGAAAATCCGTTCACATTATTTGATATCCTTCACGAAAATGGCGGGCTACAGGCTTGCCCGCTTGATCAGCGCCTC
>CAYZZY010000212.1:0-4024 GCA_964482745.1 uncultured bacterium | reverse complement strand
CCAGCCCCTGATCGAGCCCTTGACGCACCGCGAACTCGAGACCGTGGAACTGCTGAGCCAGGGGGGTTGTACAACAGGGAGATTGCGGACAAGTTCTGCGTTTCCCTCGAAACCGTAAAGACACATCTGAAGAACATCTACCAGAAGCTCGGTGTCGGCAGTCGCCGAGAGGCGGTTACCCGCGCCAAGGGCCTGGGCATCCTGCCTCGCCCTTGATCACCACGCAGACCCATCCCCCATATCCCCTCCGAATTCAGCAAAAACCCCCCGTTTTATCCCCCATTTTGAGGGATGCGCTCAAGATCAAACGTACCTATGCTGGGTTCATGCACCCCCCAAAAGGAGTCGGCCTTGGAAAAGGAACAAGACCCGGGTCTTTCCGGCATCGGGCAAAGTGAAATCGAAAACGAGAAGAGGACCAAGCATGATGGCAGGCACAAACTACAAAGATCGCGTGAAGTTCGAGGGGCCTGCGACATATCGCATCGTCGTCAAGGGTGGCCTAGAGGCAAGTCTGTCCGACCGTCTTGCCGGGATGCGGATCACATCGGAGAGCCGAGGAGAGCAGAAGTCCGTGACGACTCTGGTCGGCCGGTTGCTGGACCAAGCCCAGCTCAGCGGGGTGTTGAACACCCTGTACGAAATGCACCTTCCGATCTTGTCGGTGGACATTCTGGACGAGGACGACGAACCATGGCAGGAATGATTCAGGGTTGTGGTTTCCCGCATCTCATAAACCACGGCAGGGGAATAATTCGAGTTGAATCCATCGGGTTCGTATTTAGCGAGAATCGCCTCCCGTGCTATGTCCATATAAATGCCACTCGTGTCGGCGGAACATTTGACAATCCGGCAGTAGTGTTTGCTCACGTATAAAACTATCTCCCAGAAAGCCAAAAAAAAGAACCTCTTTAGATGATAGAAGAATCCATAATACGAGGATTTGTACTGTGAATAATTCGCAAAACTGGATTCCCAATCTATCCGGTCGTTCCGGTTCACATATAGAGAAACGATGGCAGGAATGATTCAGGATTATGGTTTCCCGCATCTCATAAACCACGGCAGGGGAATAATTCGAGTTCAACTTAAGGAGGCACACCCAGATGAAGAAGACAGCTACCAAATCAGTGAAGATGTTTGTGCGCAGTATGTCCGCTGTGGCGCTGTCCCTAATAATTCTATTCGGGACCACCACTGGGGTAAAAGCCGATGAGGCAGATGCCAAGAAGCTGCTCAAAGCCATGTCCGATTACATGGCGGCGCAGAAATCAGTCTCGTTTGGATTCGATGCTACCCTCGAGGTCGTCACCAGCGATGACCAGAAACTCGCGCTGGCCAGTTCTGGCGCCCTTACTCTCAACCGGCCTGACAAGATCCGTAGTACTCGCTCCGGCGGGTTTGCGGATGTCGAGCTGTCCTTTGACGGGAAAACTCTTACGCTGCTGGGCAAGAACCTCAATGTCTACACACAGATCGATGTGCCCGGCACGCTCGATCACCTGGTCGACGAATTGAAGGATACATACAACAGGCCGCTGCCTGCCGCGGATTTGCTTCTGTCGAATTCCTACGATGCGCTGATGGCCGACGTCATCGACGTAAAGGACCTTGGTAGCGGTGTGATCGGCGGCGTTGAATGCGATTACCTTGCTTTTCGAACGAAGGACGTTGATTGGCAGATCTGGATTGCACAAGGGAAACGCCCTTATCCTTGCAAATATGTCATCACCTCCAAGCTCGTTAGCGGCGGGCCGCAATACACCCTTCAATTCAGGGACTTTAAGACTGGAGGCGAGGTGGCAGCAACCGATTTTAGCTTCAAGAACCCAACCAAGGCCGAGAAAGTCGAGCTGAAGGATCTCAAGGGTGCAGGTGATTTACCAGACAATTTCAAGACAGTCAAGAGAGGACCCGCAAAATGAACATGTTGAAGATATCGGGTATCGCTTTAATTGCCGGAATCATCATGACGTTCGGATCTGAGATTGGAGAGCGGCTTTCGGTTCCCGGGGCTGAGCGTTTGGTGCCGACGGCCGAAGCCGTCGTCGGGCGTCCGCTGACCCCGGTGAGCGTTGCCGGCGTTGCGCGGCGCTCGGTGCGGCGTTGCGCGGTTGGCGTATATAACTGCAGCCTTCCCGGGCCCCAGTCTTTGGACAGCCTGCTTGGGCAGACGAGCGCTGAGTCGATTCGCTTTCCTGGTTAAGGTTCTGCGTTCAGGGGTTCAAGGTTCAAAAGTTCGATAAAGTCCTTCACTTCGACGCCCCTGAACCTGAGACGTAAAACCCGACAATGGCAAAAGAAATCGATCTGAAGGATATTCCCGAGATGGATGATTTGCCGAAGCATTTTGTGATTGGAGGTGCCCAATGATCATTTTAAAGCGATTTGGAATCTTAGTGTTGGCAGGAGCAATCTGGATGGGCGGAATCGAATTCAGCAAGTGGCTTGTCGGATACGAGCCTGGAGAGCGGTCATCGATTCCCGGCATCTGCAGTCTTGTCCCGACTGCCAGCGCCGTGGTCGGACGCCCAGTCAGTCCGGTAAGCGTTGCCGGGGTGGCGCGGCGAAGCGCGAGGAATTGATCCGATTCACGTCGGGGAGTATCACGGCGCTTTCATGCTCTCCTCGAGCTACCCGCAACGGTTCAGCCCAACTCCCGGAAGGAGTGGGCAAAATGGTGCTGGAAGAAATCGCCAAGGCAGAATAGCCGCTGATTCATTCGTGCAAGAGCATCAAACTGGGCCGAGTATGCCGACAATAGGGGCCCCGCAGAATACAACATGAAGCTGTCGCACACACGGGCCCAAAGCGTGGTCGACTACCTGAAGAACAATCACGGCATCGATGAGAACTGGATGGTCGTCATGTGGTATGGGGATCTCAATCCGAACGCGTCCAACGACACAGAGGCGGGCCGGAGATTGAACCGGCGCGCTGAGATTGCCGTAGGCCTCTAGTAGCCTTGGCTCCGGGTTCAGAGTCGCCCGGACAGTGCTTGGGGCTATCGGCGAGTTCATTCGCTGAATGTTTTCATGTAACCGCAGTTCATGCAAACCATAGAGGGAGGGATTGCCATGTCCAGGAGTCAACGACACGTTTTTCAAGGTCTTCTCTGTATCATGAGCCTCGTCCTGCTGGCCCCGCTTGCCGATGGTGGCGTCTTTGGTGGCGACGACAAATCAAAGGAGGAGAAACAAGCCGAAGTTCGCAAAATGAAGAATGAAACCTTGGCTGATCTTTACAAGGAGAAGCCGGAACTCAAGTCCCGGATCAAGAAGGCAGCCGGGTACGGGGTATTCAGCAATTTGGGCATCAATGTGCTCCTGCTCAGCACAGCCCGCGGTGGCGGGTTGGTTGTTGACAACGCCACCGGAAAAGAGACGTTCATGAAAGTGGGATCGGTTGGAGCTGGCGTAGGATTAGGGGTCAAGGACTTCAGAGTAGTTTTCATTTTCTACAACAAGAAAGTACTTACGGATTTTGTGGAGAAGGGCTGGGAGTTTGGTGGCCAAGCGGATGCGGCTGCCAAATCCGACGAGAAAGGCGGGGCTGCTGAGGGGAAAGCATCGGTCTCGCAGGGCATGGAGATCTATCAGTTCACGGAAAGTGGTCTTGCCCTTCAGGCGACTGTCCAGGGCACGAAGTACTGGAAAGACGACGACCTGAATTAGGCAGGCAGATGATGATCGAGATGTCGAACCTCCGATGAAATGCAGCAGCGGTATATCCAACAGATCCTCGAAGAGTCGGGCGGATAGGAGGGGCGGCCGAGATTCTGGGAATGAAGCGGGCCGAACTATTCCAAAGTCAATAGAGTCCAGATGGAGAAACATAATGAGACGGAAGAGAAAGACACTCAAGGACGCCACATTTCCAGTATCAGTCCTGTTCGTGACTGTGCTACTCGCGACGTCGTCATTCCTGACAGCCGTTTCTGCCGAAGAACCAACGCCGGGCTACAACACCAAGATCCCAGCATTCCTCACGACACCGGACAAGGTCGAGTCGAGGATCGGAAGTC
>CAYZZY010000211.1:0-4027 GCA_964482745.1 uncultured bacterium | reverse complement strand
AGCCTTGGGGCAGGTCGTCCTCTTCGCCCTGGTCAGCGCCGTGCCCGTCCTCGGCGTCGCCGCGCGCAACAACTATTACTCGGAGCACTTCGTCTTCATTTCGACCAATGCCGCGACCACCTTCCACCCGGCGAACTCGGAGGGCTCGACCAAATTCAGAACAGGCAAATCCTCAAAAAGACTTGACAAATCTGGAAAATGTATTATAATAATAGTCTGAAAGTTATTTTCGCGCATTCCTTCTTTATTCGTGACACGATGTTTCTTTTCGATTCTATTAGGCAGCATTACGATTGATCGAATAATACTTGAAAGTATTTACCAAAATCAAAAAAACTCCTGCAATGCAGGGATAGTCTAATGGTGAATAACTCAACCTTCTGGAGTGGATTGACGATAATAAGGAATGTGGTGGAGCGGCATCATTGTCTGTCGAATGTTCAGAATTTCAAATACTTTTTGGAAATATTGCCATCGCACGATGTTTGGCGATTACTACATTTAATAGCTCTTTGATTTGAAATGATCGAGATATAGATTGGATTTTCTGAAGAAAAGGGGAAGTTGAGTGTCGGGTGATTGCTGGAGGGCGGTTTCTTTGCACGTTCCATTTGTTTTATTGTCTACTGTGTTGCGCAATCACTTTTACTCCAGACGCCTCTGCAATTTTTTCTGATCTGTCACACATGACCGATTGCAGGGATAGCGCGAACAAGATAAAAAAATCTCCTTACCATTCCCCGATATCTGATGGACAAGCGCGCGGAGGGAATTTCAGGTGAAAAGCATCTCAGAGGAAGCACAAAAGAGACAGGTGTCTTTCGTTCCGGCTATTGAGAACATGCCTGGGTGCGCGGAGACGGCCGAGGGCATATTGCAGGAATGCCTGCAGAGGTTGGGCGCGAGGTCGGCTTCCATTTTTCTTACGGAAGACGGCAATGGGCGGCTCAGTCTGCTGAAAGCCATAGGTCCCCGCGAAAACAGGCACCTGGGAAAGACTATCAGGCTCGGCGAAGGCATTTCCGGATATGTTGCTGAAAAGAAGAAGCCGTTATTGGTCGCCGATTTCTCGAAGGCGGGAAACGTGGTTTCCAGGAAACAGCGAAATCCTGTCGACACATTCATGTCATCTCCGGTATTAAGCGGATCCTCGGTGCTGGCCGTGGTTAATGTGGCCGGTCGAGAGTCGGGTCCTGCGTTCGCAGGAAGCGATTTAGAGAAGTTCCAGAAAATATTGGCCCGATATAAAGATGTGTTAGAGCGAATTGTCGATGATCGACGATCCTTATATGCGCGTGAGGCTTTGGTCGAGGGAGAAAATGGAATTCAGGAGAGTCTCGCCGACATCGGGAAACAACTGCAGGAGTTGAAGAGCTATAATGCCACCATTTTGCAGTGTCTTTCGCAGTACGTGCTGATATTCGATCACCATCTCAATATTTCTTATTGCAGCAAGGAAAGGGATTTTGTCGGGCTCTTCGGTCTCAGGCAGGACATCGAGATAACGAAACAGAGCGTTCTGGACCTTCCTTTCGATGTCGAGCGGAACGCGCTGAAGCGAAGGCTTGATGGTTTGCTGCTTGGGGGCTCTCCGTTTTCGCTCAATGACATCAGGCTGAAAGATTGCCCGGAAACACGCATCGTGAATATGTTTTTTTCCCCGTTTTCCTCTTCGGAGGGCGATCTCCTCGGTGGTCTGCTCCTGGTGGACGACAATACGAAAGACCATGAAATGAGGCAGCGCCTCGCCGAGGCGGAAAAGCTATCGCTTATCGGCAGCTTGACTTCGATGATCACGCATGAAGTGAACAATCCGCTGGACGGGGTCATGAGGCTGATCAATCTATCCCTGGCGCATATAGACGATGATCAGGTTAAGGAGTATTTGACAGAGGCGCAGAAGGGACTGCGCCGTATAGCATCGCTTGTGCGATCCTTGCTCGGTTTCTCGCGCAAGGGCATCTCGCTCGATGCTGAATTCACCCCATTAAACACCCTGATTGACAATTCGATATCGATAACTCAGAATAGCAACGCAGGCCGGGACGCGTCTTTTCATTTGAAGCTGACGCCGGAAAATCCCAGCGTTAGAACCAGCGATTTTTATCAGATAATCAGTAATCTGCTGTCGAACGCTTCAGACGCCGTCAAGGACGAAAGCGGAAATGTTACCGTGGAGACCAGGCTGGAGGATGGCAGGCTTCACCTTATTGTTGAAGACGACGGCTGCGGAATCCCGAAAAAAATGCAGTCACACATGTTCGACACCTTCTGGACCACGAAGGAATATGGAAAAGGGACGGGTCTCGGGCTGGCGATTGTCAAGAAACTCGTTGAAAAAAACGGTGGAAGCATCGAAGTCGAATCGGAGAAGAATGCAGGAACGAAAATGCATCTGGTCTTTCAGGCAGATATGTTGCCCCCAAGTGATCTGAATCAGGCTTAACAGAAGGCAGCGCCAACATGGAGAAAGCTCGTATCCTCATTGTCGACGATGACTCCCTTACACGGTATTCCTTGAAGGAGTTGTTGCGTCTGGAAGGCTATCCGGTTGAGACAGCCGAGGATGGCGCGGTGGCTCTTCAGATGCTTGGGGAGAACCGCTTTGATGTTGTGATCTCCGACATAAGCATGCCCGGGCTTAACGGATTTGAACTTTTGAAGGAGATCAAACATACGTGTCCCGACACCATTGTTCTTCTTATAACGGCATACGGTAAGATCGAGGATGCGGTCAATGGAATCAAGCGGGGGGCATACGAATACATAACGAAGCCCCTCAATGATGACGAAGTGAAGTTGTCTATCGAACGGGCGCTGGAGCAAAGAAATCTTCGACTCGAAAATATCGAGCTAAAACGCAAGCTGACGGGGCGGTTCGATTTCGCGAATCTTGTCGGAAGCGACCACAGGATGCAGAAGGTATTTGATCTGATCTCGGTTATTGCCGATACCGAAGCGACGATTCTTTTGAACGGATCCAGCGGGACCGGAAAAACGACGATTGCCCGCGCGATTCATTACCATTCTTTCCGGAAGGATCGGCCGCTGGTGGAAATAAGCTGTGGCGCGCTTTCCGAAAACCTTCTTGAGAGCGAGCTTTTCGGACATGTGAAGGGCGCGTTTACCAGCGCCATGACCGATAAGGTGGGGAAAATAGAGAAGGCCGAGGACGGCACGGTCTTCCTGGATGAGATTGATACGCTCAGCCTGCGCCTTCAGACGAAGCTTCTGCGCTTTCTGCAGGACAAGAAGTTCGAGAGGGTGGGCAGCACCGAAACGATCAAGGCCAATGTGCGCGTAATCGCCGCCGCCAATCGCGATCTCCAACAATGTGTTGCCGCAGGCGAATTCAGAGAAGACCTTTATTACCGTCTGAACGTCGTTTCAATCCATATGCCATCCCTCAAGGATCATCTGACCGATGTTCCGCTGCTGGTTGAACATCTCATAGAAAAACACAACCAGATCAACTCAAAACATGTGCGCGGAGTCAGCGACGAAGTAATGAAGCGTTTCCTTTCATATGAATGGCCGGGAAACGTCAGGGAACTTGAGAACGCTATTGAAAGGTCCGTCATCCTTTGCACCGGCGAACATGTCACCGCCGATCTTTTGCCCGATTATCTGCAGAAAGTGGGCAATAATGAGACCTCGGACGGCCTGGTGCCGCTCCAGGTTGCGGTCGATAACGCTGAAACGAAAGCTATCTCAAAAACGCTCCGACATTTTAATGGGAATCGAAACAAAACCGCCGAATTCCTCGAAATCAACCGGACCACCCTCTATCAGAAGATGAAGAAGTTCGGACTGCTTGACATGAATTTCAAGGAACAGTAGCCCGAGCCCTTCGAAACCGTGTTTCACACACCCTTTTTCATTCCTTATTACCGACCGGCATAGCTTTTCGATTTCATAGATCCCGCCGCATAATGCCAACTTCACATCATAGATAGAAAATTTGATTGGGGACATGATGCCGCATCGTGTCCCCAATTAAATTGCGTTGCCCTACGGAAGATGTCAA